>CAZXDD010000029.1:0-3930 GCA_964639415.1 uncultured Armatimonadia bacterium | reverse complement strand
TCAGCCTGCCGGCCGAGAGCCTCGCACGCCCCGAGGACTTCGGGCTCGCTTTCTACGAGTGCCGCACGATCCCGCAGGCCGCCCGTGACTACTGCAGGGCCCACGGTATCCGGACTGTGGTGTACATCGAGCCCTGGGGCCGGCGCCAGAGCTTCCCTCAGGCCAAGACCAGAGCGGACATGCCGCCCTATGAGCAGAGGTTGGCGCAACTGACGCAGTGGGCGGCCGAGGAGGGCAACGAGGCCAAGTGGGGGGCCAGTCCGCGCCGGGAGATGGCCCGGGCGGTCCTGAGCAGCCTCCTGATCGACAAGGACGGCATCGGCCCCCACCTAGTGGACCTGTACAGCACTTGGGCCCAGTGGTGGCAGCTCAACACCGATCCGGACCTTCCCGAGCCCAGCATCGCCTCCCTGACCCTGCGCGATGAGGTAGGGCCTGCTCTCCTGTGGGCCGACGGCATCTACCTCGACAGCGTCACCAGAGAGCTCTCGTGCTTCGAGGACTACGCCCCCGGCCATCTCGAGGCGGCCGACCTGCCGCTGAGCTTCTCTCTGCAGACCGGCCGCCCCGTGGTCCTCAGCGGCATGGCGCAGCTTGAGTTCATGCGCGATCTCAGACAACGGCTACACGCCGACGGCAAGCTGATGATGCTGAACCTGTTTTCCCCGGCCACCCGGCTTTTCGGGTTCCTCGGCGACGTCACCGGCTGCGAGCTGGCCGGGCTGCAGGATGATAGCTCCGCCCTGCAGCAGCGGGTGTTCGCCGCGCGCAGGCCGGTCTCCAACCTGCTGCAGTGGCAGTGGGCCGTCCTCAAGCGTGTGCCCGCCATGACGCCCGAGCAGATGGAGAGGTATTTCGCCAACCAACTCCTGTATGGTTTCTGGCCCGGCATCAGCACCGCCGGCGGCGGCACCGAGCCGGGTTACGCCCACCTGCACCGCTACTTTCAGGACCCGGAGCTACTGGAACGCGACCGCGAGCTGTTCCGCCGCTACCTCCCCATCCTCGATGCCCTCAACGAGGCGGGCTGGGAGCCGGTGACCGGCGTCGTGCCGGATGATACCCGCGTACTGGTAGAGCGCTACGGCAGCGGCCCGGAAACGCTGCTGGCCGTGCACAACCCCGCTGACGACGCCGCCGAGGTGACGCTGACCTTCAGTGCCGACGGCTGGGAGGCGGGCGCGGCGGGAACCATGGACTGGCGTGAGCTGCTGACCGGCACCACCGTCCAGGCCCGCACCGAAGACGGAGCCCTGCGCTGCACTCTCCGCGTGGCGCCGGGGAGAACCGCCGTCCTGCGGCATGAAGCGGGGCGCGAGTAGTGGCCGCGCGCACGGCGGGCGCCGCGGGCCTTGGGCTCCACGCGAACCGCGTCCTGAGCTTCGTGCCCAACCTGCTGGCCGACGTGCTCATCCGCGGGATCGCCGTCGTCCTGCTGGGGTCGCACGAGGTGAGAGACCGGGCGGTGGCGGCGGTGATACCGGTCATCGAGCAGCACTATGCCGCGGACTTCGGCGGTGCGCGCGTGGTGCAGCTCAGCCCACGGGCGGGCGACCTACTGTCCCGCCTGTACGGGCGAGTGCTGGCCGCCACCTGGTGCAGCACGGTATACCTCATGCCCGGGGCCCTGGCCTATGCCGAGGACGGCCTCCCGGACCCGGAGTCCCTGGACACCCTGGCCCACGAGCTGTGGCACGTGCACCAGTTTCGCAGCAGCGGCGGCGGACTGCCCTGGGTCCTGCGCTGGGTCAGAGAGCAGCGTCGCTATGGCGGCTGGGACATGCCCATCGAGGCCGAGGCCCGCGAGATGGCCGCCGGCTTCCTGCGCTGGTGGCAGGAGCACCACGGCCGCCGACGCGCCGTACCGGGGGCGCAGGCCGAGGGGTGAGCAGCCCCTTTGTCGGGCCATGCTGTGAGAGTGCTCGCGACCACGCCCGCTCCGCCTCCACTGCCGCCCGGATTGAAGCGGCCTCACAGCCCGACGTGGTCCCCCGACACCAAGGTCCCGAGACGCTGCCCCTTTCCCACAGGTCGTCTCCCCTCGACCTCCCGACCCGGCAACCCGCAAGTACCCGCCTGGAGGCCTCAGACCCCCACGCGAGGAATACACTTCTGTACGCAAGACACCGCGAAGCCCGCCCGCCCCCGCGGACGGTGCGGGCAGTACGGAGGAACTCTCGATGGCAAGATGCAGATGGGCCCTGTGGCTCACGACGGCCCTGCTCGCGACGCTCAGCGCGGCCGTGGTTGCGCAGGACACCGGCCCCGCTCCACAGAGCAGGGCGTTCGTCCAGGACGGCCTGCCCACCGCGATCCAGACCATCGACGGGGCCTGGGAACAGGGGGAGGGCTACCTCGAGGGCAAAGGCGCCTCCAGCCTGGCCCAGCGCCTGCTGGGCGATTGCAGCCTCGGGGCGGGCGACTTCACCATCACCGCCCGACTGGCCCTCCTCGGCCTCGCCCACAGCGCGGCGGCCTTTGTCATCGGCGATAACGGCTACTTCGGCTTCGCCGGCGGCCATGGGAAGATGTTCATCACCGGCCCCCTGTACGGCGACGCGCAGGGCACACCGGTCGGTGAGCCCACCGACTTCATGACAGATGGCGAGCCGTTCGACTTTCGCGTGGCGCGCAGCGGTGACATGCTGAGCATCTCCATCGACGGCAGGCCCGTGTACGAGCATCAGGTGGGCTCGGAGGCTGTGGGAGCCTTCGGCTTCGTTCCGTACCGGGCCACCATGCGGCTTTACGAGCTCAGCGCCACGGGCAATCTCGAGCCGTACAAGGCGCCCACCGTCCCCAGGCCCGAGGTCAGCAACATCGAGCTGGACCCGCGAGTCGAAGAGATGCCCTCCTTGCCCCTGGGGCCCTTTGTGCGCCTGGCAGACGGCGCCATCATGGGCGTGGACGATCGCGATGCGCTGATCTCGCGCGATGAGGGCCAGACCTGGGAACGGCGCCCGATCTTCACCGAGGAGCAGAAGCTCCGCATCCGTCCCGAACGGGCCCTGCTCCGCACCCGAAGCGGCACCATCATCCTCGCCTTCATCAACCAGGCCGACTATCGGTACTCCTGGGACAGGGAAAGGAACCTGCCGCTGCCCGACATGCGCCTGCCCTCGTACGCCATCCGCAGCGTGGACGAGGGCCAGACCTGGACGGACCTTACTCTCCTCACCGACGGCTGGTGCGGCTGCCTGCAGTCCATTATCCAGACCAGCAACGGCAATCTCGTGATCCCCGGCCAGGAGCTTCTCTACGAGGAGGGGCGGCATGTCACCATGCCCTATGTCTCCACCGATGAGGGCAGTTCCTGGCAGCGCACGCGCTATCTGGACATCGGCGGCCAGGGCGACCATGCCGGGGCCATCGAGGGCACCGTCGTCGAGCTGAAGGATGGCCGCCTGTGGCTGCTCATGCGCAGCGCCCACGGGCACTTCTACGAGTCGTATTCCTCCGACCAGGGGCTGACCTGGAGCGACCAGGCACCCTCCGCGATCGAGTCCACCTCGGCCCCCGGCAAGATCAAGCGCCTGGATAGCGGCCGGTTGGCTCTCTTCTGGAACCCCATCCCCAGCGAGGGATACAGGACCCGGGAGGAGCTGTGCCTGATCCTCTCAGAGGACGAAGGTGAGTCCTGGACGGCTCCCCAGCTCGTCGCCACGAACAAGGGCAACAGACTCTCCTACATCTACGTCTTCGAGCGTGCGCCGGGGGAACTGTGGATCACCACGATGCAGGGCGGCCTGCGCGCGGTCCTCAAAGAGAGCGACTACGCCGCGGACGGCGGGTAACGACGGTGGGAACGACGGTGGCAACGGCGGGGGTGACGGCGGGGCTGACGGCGGGGGTGACGGCGGGGGTGACGGCGGGACAGACTCAGCTCCTCACAGCGGGAGGGACGGCGGGAGGGGGAGGGCAGGACACGGA
>CAZXDD010000028.1:0-26336 GCA_964639415.1 uncultured Armatimonadia bacterium | reverse complement strand
AAGAACAGGTGTCGATGCCCCAGAGGGAAGAAGTCATACAGGTCTCCGCCCACTTCTCGGGCCGGCATGACGGTGGCGTGCAGGCGGTACTCAGGCCACGGCGGGTCCTCTGAGAAGACGTGCGGCACCATGTTCATCTGGATGTCGCGGGCCGCCTGCAGCTCACCTTCTATGCGCTCCTTGGCGACCAGGAACGAGTCGCGTTCGGCCTGCACCCGGCGCTCCTTGCGCAGATTGGCGATGATCAGCGCGAACACCGCCATGCCGCCGGCATTGGCCAGCGCCATGGGCATGTAGAGCTTCCCCACCAGGGCCAGGGCCTGCTCGAAGGGCCGCGCCATCAGGAGCACCATCCCCATATGGAAGCTCTCGGCAACCAGTATGAAGAGGACTGCGCCGGGTCCGCGGCCGTAGTTGCCCTTGCGCAGCCACGAGAAGAGGCCGGCCGCGAGGCCGATGATGACCGTCGACAGGGCGCAGGGGATCTTGGTGAACTCACCGTGCCACGTCAGGCGGTGGATGCCACCGATGAGCCCGGCGCCCAGTCCGACCCACGGACCGCCGAGGAGACCGGCCACGGTCGGTCCCAGGTCGCGGATCGTCGCGACGGCGTCGGTCATCTGGATGCCGCTGACGGTGCCATACACCGAAAGGGCGCCGAACAGGCCGATCATGTAGAGCTGGTTTTGCCAGGTGAACTGGCGGTCGAGGATCTGGTTGATGTAGCTTTGCGTCCTCGTGATGACGTAGGCCACGACCACCACGACGGCCATGTTGCTGACGAGGTCGATCATCACTTCCAGGGAGGTCTCGGAGTCCCCCAGCATAGGGTTCCCTCTCTGTAGCGGTCATTGGCGGCAGGGCAGGGCACCGGGGCCGCCCGGCGCCGGCGGGACGTCAGGCAACCCGCTTGCCGGCATCCGAGTCGGGCGCCTGCCTCAGCAGCACGATGCAGTTGCGAACCGCGTCGACGATGATTGCCAGTCCGACGGCCATCAGCACTACCGACAGCCCGGCCAGGAGCCAGTCGCCCGCGGGGAGGTAGTTGTCCACCACGTTCTGGTAGCCGGCGGTGAAGGCCGTCACGAGCAGGAAGGCCATCGCCAGCAAGGTGGCCGGAGCATAGCGGGCCTTGCCGGCGCGCACGAGCATCGTCGTGCCGATAGCCAGGGCGATACAGCCAAGAATCTGGTTGTTCACGCCGAACAGCGGCCAGATCTTGGAGATGCTGCCGCCGTAGAGCAAATACCCCCAGCCCGCGCAGACCAGGGCGCTGGTTGCCGCGACTCCCGGCAGCCAGGTGGCATCCCCCAGGGGCTTCCAGAGCCGCCCCCCGACCTCGTGGAGCAAGTAGCGGCCGGCGCGCGTGCCGGCATCCACGAGCGTAAGGATGAACAGGGCCTGGAAGGCGATGGCGAAGTGGTACCAGAAGCTCATGAGCCGCGGGCCTCCGCCCATCCCGGAGAAGATCTTGGCCATGCCGGCGGCCAGCGAGGCCGCCCCGCCCGGCCGACCCGCCAACTGCTCCCCGACCTGGGTCGACATCTCCTCCAAGTCCTGCACCTGCATACCCAGCCCCGCGAACACCTCCGGCGGCGTGCTGATGGCGAAGAAGTCGCCCACCGGAAGCACCGTCACCGCCACCAGGGCGGCCATCGCCACGATGCTCTCGATCAGCATGGAGCCGTAGCCGATGGCGCGAATGTCCCGCTCGCTCTGTACCATCTTGGGCGTTGTGCCGCAGCAGACGATGGAGTGGTAGCCCGAGATCGCGCCGCAGGAGATGGTGATGAACAAAAAGGGCCACACCTTCCCCGGGATCACCGGCCCGTTGCCGTGGATGAACTCGGTGACCGCGGGCATCTTCAGAACGGGATTGGCCATCACCATCCCCGCCACCAGAAGCAGCATCGTGCCGACCTTGATGTAGCTGCTCAGATAGTCGCGGGGCAAGAGCAGCAACCAGACCGGCAGGCCGGCGGCGAGGAAGCTGTACAGGGGGATGGCGATCGAAAGCTCTTCTCTGCTCATGTCCAGCACACGTCCCAGAGCCGTGTCGGGGATCACGGCGCCGCCGAGGACGGCGGCCACAATCAGCGCCACCCCCATCACGGTGGCCTCACCGATCCGTCCGGGCCTTAGGTAGCGCAGATACACGCCGGCCAGGATCGAGATGGGGATCGTGGCGCCCACGGTGAACACACCCCACGGGCTCCGGCTCAGGGCATTGACGATGGCGATACTGGCACCGGCCATGGCGATGATCAGCAGGAACAGGACGAACACCGAGGAGAGCCAGCCCGAGAACGGGCCGATCTCCCTGCGCGCCACCCCGAGCAGTGACTGCCCGTCGTGGCGCGTGGAGGCGCAAAGCACGATCATGTCGTGCGTCGCGCCCGCCACGACGGCGCCCACCAGCAGCCACAGGTAGCCCGGCAGGTAGCCGAACTGCGCGGCCAGCACCGGGCCGATCAGCGGGCCCGCTCCGGAGATCGCCGCGAAATGATGTCCCAGGAGCATCCAGCGGTTTGTCGGGACGTAGTTCTGACCGTCGTCGTGGACAACGGCCGGCGTTGGCCGGCCGGGGTCCAGAGCCAGCACCTTCGCCGCCAGGAAGGCGCTGTAGTAGCGGTACGCGATGGCGAAGACCAGGCCGGCAATGACCAGGAGCGTGATGGCGTGCACCGGATCTTCTCCCCTCAATGTAGGCAGCGGCGGCCCGGCGCTCCGGACCGGGCCGCAGTGGCGAGCCGTCTCGCCCGTCTGTCGGAGGGCCTGTCGCCCCTGTGCCGGCGGCCCTGACCAGGCACGCGCCTGTACCACCTCCGCTCGCCAGGCCCTCCGGCGGCCCCTGCACCGATCTGAGGCGAAGCGCCGCTAGCCGTCCCGGGGCACCCGCCGCATGGTGAAGCTGTTGATGTTGCGGTCTCCGACCCGCCGATAGTCGAACTGGTCCACACCGTTGAGGGCCAGGAAGATCCCCAGGCCCCCGACCTCACGGTCACCCAGGGGCGTCTCGAGGTCCTCGGCGTCGGGCATGTCATGGGAGCGAGGATCAAAGGCCTCGCCGCAGTCCTCGAGGGTGATGGTCAGGGCTTCGTCGTTGACATCGCCGGAGACCACCACCTCGCCGCAAGGCCGGTGCTCGCGGAAACCGTAGGTGATGATATTGGTGGCGATCTCGTCCACGGCCAGATAGAGGCGGTACGCCGCCTTCTTCTCCAGGCCCGACGCCTCCGCGAAGGCCGTCACATAGCGCCGAATGTCATCCAGGGATTCCAGCTCTGCCGGGACGGTCAAAGGCTCCATTGGTGATCCTCCGCTGGATCGGTGGGACGCGGGCCCGGGCGGGCGTGGCGCAGAGGCGGCCGGGTGATGCAGGGCCGCCGACAGTCGGCGCTCGCGGCCGGCGCGGCACCCGATGGTGTCGGAGAAGAAGACAAGGCAGGGCGAGCGCCTCCACTCGCGTCGGTGCCGCCAGGTCTGCGGGTGCGGCCGGAAACCCCACCTTCGCCGGCAATGTCATTCTGAGAGCTTCCGCTCCCGGAGGGAGCAGCTCGAGGAACCTCCCGGCACTCAGCGAGATTCTTCGCCCAAGCGGCGCAAGCTCGAGCTTGCGCCGCCCGGGCTTGCCGCGCCGACGCTCCAGAATGACAGGAACCGGGCCGGCCGGACTTCTCGGCCCGGCCGCTAGAGGCGCTGGACGCCCATGGCGCGGCCGACGAGGATGACCACCGAATAGGCGCCTACGGTGATACCGCCGGGGTCATCCAGCACGGGCTCTCGGCCTACGGCATGGATGTCATCGCCCGAGAGCATCGAGGTGTTCACCGCCAGATGCCAGCGGCGTCCGGCCGGCAGTTGGGGCGGCTCGAACCGCAGGGACTCGTGGTGGCTGTTGAGGGCCACGTAGATGTCGTCATCCTCCGCCCGGCCTCCCTTGGCGTGCTTGCCGCAGAGCATGAAGGCCAGCGTCCTGCTGCTCTCCGACCAGTCGGGCTCCCAGGCGCGCACGCCGTGCCAGGAGATCTCCGGGTAGCCGCTGCCCATGCGGTCCTCGCCGCACGGATGGGTGTGGTGCCGCAGGACGGGATGTGCGTTGCGGAAGGCGATGATGCCCCTGGAGAAATCGAGGATGTCGGCGTTGGTCTCGGCGAGAGACCAGTCCATCCAGTTGAGGTCGTTGTCCTGGCAGTAGGTGTTGTTGTTGCCCCGCTGAGTGCGGGCGACCTCGTCGCCCATGAGCACCATGGGCACGCCGCGACTGACCATCAGGATGGTCAGGGCGTTCTTGTGCAGCCGCCGGCGCAGCTCTGCAACGGCCGGGTGATCGGTGGGGCCCTCGACGCCGCAGTTCCAGCTCAGGTTGTCGTCACTGCCGTCGCGGTTGTCTTCGCCATTGGCCTCGTTGTGCTTCTCGTTGTACGAGAACAGATCGTGCAGGACGAAGCCGTCGTGGCAGGTGACGAAGTTGATGGAGGCCGTCGGCCCGCGCCCGCCGGCTTCGTAAAGGTCCGGTGAGCCGCCGATGCGCTGGGCCAGGGCGGGCACAAGACCGGCATCGCCCTTGACAAAGCCCCTGACATCGTCGCGGAACCTCCCGTTCCACTCGGCCCAGCGCCCGTAGGCGGGGAAGGAGCCCACCTGGTACAGCCCCCCGGCGTCCCAGGCCTCGGCGATGAGCTTGCACTTGCCCAGCACGGGGTCGAAGGCCAGGGTCTCCAGCAGGGGCGGGTTGGGCAGCGGGGCCCCCCATGGGTCGCGGCCGAGGATGGCGGCGAGATCGAAGCGGAAGCCGTCGATGTGATAGTCGGCGGCCCAGTAGCGCAGACAGTCGAGCACCATGTTGCGCACGATGGGGTTGTTGCAGTTCAGCGTATTGCCGCAGCCGGAGAAGTTCAGGTAGTACCCCTCCGGGGTGAGCATGTAGTACGTCTGATTGTCCAGACCCCGGAAGGAGATGGTCGGCCCCTTCTCATTGCCCTCGGCGGTGTGGTTGAAGACCACATCGAGGATGACCTCGATGCCGTTGGCATGGAGCTCCTTGATGAGGGTCTTGAGCTCATCCACCTGCATGCCGAAGCGGCCGGTGGCGGCATAGCCGGCCTTGGGGGCGAAGAACGCCACCGTGCTGTAGCCCCAGTAGTTGTAGAGGGTCTCTCCGGTGGTGGGGTCCTGACGGCTGTTTTCGAACTCATCGAACTCGAAGATGGGCATCAGCTCGATGCAGTTGACCCCCAACCGCTTGAGGTAGGGGATCTTGTCCCGCAGGGCGGCGAAGGTGCCCGGGTACTTGGCGCCGGAGGACGGGTGGGCGGTGAAGCTGCGCACATGGGCCTCGTAGATGACGAGGTCCTCCATGGGGTGCTCCGGGGGCCGGTCGTCCTCCCAGTCGAAATCCTCGAACACCATGCGGCCGCGGTGGGGGAAGATGTCCTCCCAGTCCGGGGGCTGTCCCCAGCGATCCCGGCCGCCGACGGCCTTGGCGTACGGGTCCAGCAGGATCTTGGAGCTATCGAAGCGATGCCCCACCACGGGGTCGAAAGGCCCCTCCATGCGGTAACCGTACTCGATGGTCTCGGCGTCGAGGTCGAACACGATCATGCACCAGACGTTGCCGATGCGGAAGGAATCCGGGAAGGGGATCTCCGCCATGGGCTCCGGGTCCCCCTTGTCGAAGAGCACGAGGGTGCAGGAGGTGGCGTTGCGGGAGAACACCGAGAAGTTGACGCCCCCGGGCACGAGGGTGACTCCGAAGGGAAAGGCCCGTCCGGGACGGAGCTTGAAGTCTCCGTGACGGTGGGTGGGGTAGACGTCGATTCGCTTTGCAGTGACATCGATGGCGCTGCCGTCATCCATGGCCCGGGGCCCTCCGTCAGTCGAGCGCTCGGATGCCCTCGTCCAGGGCGTCCGTCACAACGAAGAACTTGAGAAACCCGGTCATGGACATGGTGTCCTTGATCTCCTCGGACAGGCCGACGAGGACGACCTTGCCGTCTTTGGCCGTGGCCTGGCGGTAGAGCAGCAGGAGCATCCGCAGACCGGCGCTGGACAGGAATGAGACGCCGGACATGTCCAGGATGATCCTGCCCGCTGAGGTGATGACCGGGAGCAGCTCGGCCTGGGCCTGAGGGGCCGTCTTGCCGTCGATCTCGCCGCTGATGACCGCGACCGAGACCTTGTCGCGCTCTTGGATCTTGATCTCCATACTCGCCTCCTGTGGGTCCGAGCCGAGGGCCCGGGTGATCGGCGCCCGGGCCCTCCTGGATGCTGTGCGGCCCGCCCGGCGTGAATGCCGTCGGTCGAGCCGTCCGGCCCGCTGCCTGTGCCGGGCCCGGAAGCACGGCCCGCGCGGGCCGCGGGCCGTCGGCGGCCCTGCTACCGCCCCTGCGGCGTCAGGGTGACCTTGACCCGCAGGTCGCTGTCGGACACAGGGAGCTTGACGGCCATCGCGTCGGCGTCGAAGTTGTCGTAGGGGGCGCCGTCGATCTGCACCGCCGTGAGCTTCACCCGGCCCGGAGGCAGCAGGTCGGGGGCGACGCGGAGGATGCCGTCGGGGAACCCGCCCGGCTTGGGCTTGAAGTGGAAGTCCATCGGCTGATTGGTGATCAGCAGATTGGTGTACACGGCCGCCAGGTAGGCCAGCTCGCACGAGTGGTAGGCACTCATGGAGTGGCTGCCCTTTAGCCGCTCGGTGCCCAGCAGGTACGGCAGCCCGGTGGCCAGGGTGTTGAAGTACACCGCTCCGTCCTCGGTGTCGAGGAAGAAGGCATTGTAGAAGGCCGACGACTCGCGGGCGTACTTGAGGTACTCGTCCTTACCCAGCGACCCGTGAAGGATCAGGTAGGCCAAGATCCCCTGCTCCTGCTGCCACCATGCCTTGCGGTCATGCCAGACGAAGCGGTGGTGCTTCTCTCCGGGCTTGAGCTTGCGCTCGACCACGTCGTACCAGCCGCCGCGCTGAGCGTCCATGCCGACCTTCGGCATCAGGCCCGCGATCTTCTCGGCCAGCTCGATGTAGGTGTCCTTGGGCTCGGCATGCGCGATGCGCATGAGGTTCCAGGCGATCTTGAGGTTATGGCCGACAACGGCCCGGTCCTGCTGCCAGCCCCAGGTGCTGTCGTGGCTCCAGTCCTCGTGGAACTTCTCCTGGACAAAGGGGCTGTTGTCGTAGTCCGGGAAGTGGGCGCAGATGGTGTCTGCGGTGTCGAGCAGGAAGTCCAGGTGGCCCTGCTCGCCGGTGGCAAGATAGAGGTTGATCAGGTACGCCGGGGCGTGGTCGCCCACGGAGTTCCAGTTCTTCCTGGCCCGGTTGTTGCGCTCCTCCAGAGCCGGTGAGCGCGGGTCGAATGTGGCCGGGTCCAGGTGGGAGAAGTAGCCGCCACCCTCGGGGTCCTTGTAGCAGGCCTCGAACAGCGCCAGGGTCTTGTCGATGTCGTAGCGAATCTGCGGATCTCCGGTGATTCGGTAAGTCTGCGTGGGGCCGGCGATGGCGTAGATCTGCTCGTAGGCCGGAACCGCCCCGTAGTCATCCCCGAACTCCGAGCCCAGGATCTTCTGCTCCCCCTCATCGGTCCGGCGCAGGCCGTGGTACCAGTAGACGTAGCCCTTGTCCGCGGCGTCCTCCCGGAGGTGATCGTGCAGGTAGGTGCTGCCCTTCTCGGCGGCCTCCAGGTAGCGGTCCTCGCCGGTGAGCAGGTAGGCCGAGGCCATGCCGAAAATCATGCGGGAGATGGTGTCGGTCTCCTGCAGGGTGTCGGGCTTCTTGACCCCATTGAGGTGCAGCTTGGTGCAATACTTGGTGTAGTCGATCTCCTCCTGCGGGTAGCCAAACTGCCACCCGAGGAATCTGTCGCAGATGGAGCCGATCTGCTTGACCCACCAGTCGGGCTCCTCGAAGCGATACGCCCCGGCCTTGTCGCCGGGGAGAATCATGGACTTGACCTCGAAGGACGTGTCGGCCTCGTTGGGGTAGAAGATGCCGTAGACGTGGAGGAACTGGCCGGGCACCAGAAGCTGATCCAGGTTCCCCGTGCAGTCCCACCAGTCCTCGCCCAGGTTCTGGCAGACCTTGGCGTAGGCGCTGTCAGTCAGTCGGCACTCGAAGGCGCGGCCGTCGCTGGTCTTCAGGCCGAAGACGCCGGCGGCCTCGTCATACGAGGTGACGTATCCGGCGATGGTGTCCGAGAACGTGAAGTCGGTCTTAACCATGCTGTCTCTCCGCTCGCTAGGGGTATTGACAGGTCAAAGCAGGGCCGGCGGGCAGATGCGAACGGTCTCCCGGCGGTCCCGTCAAGGCGCCGAGAGCAGGTCGATGATGGCCCGGGCCATCAGGTGGCAGTGCCCCCCGGTGCGGGCGGTGACCAGGTCGCCGTCGACCACGACGTCCTCGTCCACATAGACCGCGCCCATGTTCCGCGCGTCGCCCAGGAGGTTGTTGTGCACCGTGACCCGGCGCCCGCGGATGATCTCCGGGGCGGGAGCCAGCAGCCACATGCCGTGGCAGATGATGCCCTTGACCACCTGCGGACAGGAGAACGCGCGTCGCAGAAACTCGGTGGCCGGCGGGACCTTGCTCACATCCTCGGTGTACCTCAGCCGGTCGGCCACCATACCCGCCGGGACGATGACCGCGCCGTACGAGGCCAGGGCCTCGTCGTCGATATCCTCGAAGCTCTGCCGGACCTCGAGGGGTGCCCGGTACTCGTGGCCCAGGAAGGTCAGGCAGTCGTTGCCCCACAGGCGGGTGAGCAGTTGCAGCTCGGCGCCCTCTTCCGCGAACCGATGCTGGTAGTACCAGATCTCCGGCTCGTAGTAGTCGCTCTCCAGGAGTACGGCGATCTTCTTGCCTTCCAGTGCCATGGTGGTTCCCTCAGGGTGGCCCGGCGGGGATCGACACTCGCCGCGGCGCCGGCGAGATGGCCCCCACCACGGGCGCTAGGATGGCTTCGGCCCCAGTATCTTGTCCAGGGCGGGGAAGTAGATGCCGGCTTTGTTGAACCCCGCGTAGATCATCATGAACATGAACAGCTCTTCCATCTCCTCGCGGGTAACCCCCTGCTTCATGGCCATGTCCACGTGATTGGCGAAGGGGGGGCCCTCGGCCTGGATGACCACGTCCACGGCCAGAGTGATGAGGGCCTTCGTCTTCTGATCCAGTAGTGGCTTGCCCCACAGCTCACCGGAGACGCGGATGCAGAACTCACCAAACTCCGGGTTCATGCCGATGAGTCGCTCCTGCAGCTCGGGGTCACCCAACACGGCGTTCTGTGTGATCGGGATGTCGGCCATGCGTGCCCTCCTGCCTTGTCGGCTCCCCATTCGGGGCCACGGGTACTACTGACTGATGAGGTTGAGGAAGTTGACCTCGATGTAGCCGTTATCGGTGAACAGCGTCGGGCTCTGGCCCATGAAGTCGGCGAACTGCTGGGTCCCGAGGTGGAAGTTCACCGCCGCCTCGTCGCGCCAGGCTTCGTGGAGGATGAACTGGTTGGGCTCGTCGATGCCGCGGTGCAGATCGTAGCCCGCGCAGCCGGCCTCGGAGCGGGCAAAGGCGACGAAGTTGGCCAGGGTGGTCTCGGCGTTCTGCTGCTGTCCGGGCCTGGCCCACATCCTGGACACGACGGGGATGTGCGCCGGGTCCACGGTGACCAGCGTGGGGCTGCTGAGCATGGCGCACCTGGCCACGACCATGGGTGCCGCCAGGAGCGTGTTGGCCTGGTTTTGGAAGGTCCGGTAGTGGTGGGTCCTGGTATGCGTGTTGGCAAAGCTCTCGGCACTCCAGTTCTCGTAGGTGAGGAAGTCGTAGTTCGCCGGACCGGCGGCGCCGTCGATGCAGCGGTAGAGCTGGAAGGACTGGTTGCCTATCTCCTGCCGTGTGGCGATGGCCAGTGTCTCCAGCGCCGCCTGGGTCTGCACCACCGACGCGGGGTTGGCGTCGATCATGCTGACCACCGTGTAGAGCCAGTTCTCCGGAGCCGCCGCCCTGTTGTCACTGCTGCTGCAGCCGCCCAGCAGGCAGACGGTGACGACTACCAGGGCAACCACCGGCAAGTGTCTCCTGATCAGCGAGGTCTTCATGGTCTGCAGTCTCACCTTTCCCAACCAAAATGGTAGCCCCGGGGTCCGTCAGGGCAGGATGACCAGCTCGGCGACCCGGGCCCCCTCGCCGCCCAGCGCTTCGTAGCCGTGGGGTACTCCCGGAAGCATGGCGACGATCTCACCGGCCCCCACGTCCCGTGTGACATCGCCTATGGTGTATCTCACCCTCCCGGAGCGCACGAACACCACGTGGGTCTCTTCGTGCGTGTGCGTGGGACCCACTTCGCCCGGCTCGTAGGCGAACACGAACAGCAGATCCCCGGACTTGGGCACGCTGTAGCGAGTGTCTCCGACGGCCTCCGGATCGATGAACTCGGTGGATAGCTCTCTGGGCTGGAACTTCGAGAGATCCAATCTAGATGCACCTCCGCTGTCCGGCTGATGCCCGCACCGGGCGGTGTGGCGGCCGGGGCCCGGGCGTCCGGGCGGAGTAGTCGCCGCAGGCCGGCCTGCGGCGTCCACGCGGTGTCCCTCGGGCCCCGGCGCCCTGTTACTCCTCACCCGGGGAGTTGAACTTGGCCTTGCCACCCGCCGGGGGATTGTCCAGGAGCAGCTTCCCTCCAACGGCCAGCTCGTTGAGCTGTGCGCCCTCGAAGAACATGTAGATGGCCTCGCGCGGCACCTGCAGGACCTCGGAGAGCTTTGCGACGAAACTCTCGGCGATCTCGCGTTTCTGCGAGTCCAGCATCTCCAGCGTCTTGACAACGATGACGGGCATGGGGGGTCTCCTTTCGACGGCTGTCGCGGGACGACACCCGCGGCTTCAACGGCCGGGTCGGGCTGCGAAACCCGACCTGCGCGCCGGTGCGGGGTTAGCCGGCGAGCACCTCGGCGAGCTTCTCGCCGTAGGCGATGGAGGACTCCACGGAGGTGCCGGTGACGAAGGGCCAGTCGAAGGCGACCGAGGGCTTCTCGCGATTGGCGGTGGCGTCGGCGATGCACTTGCCCTTGGGTCCTACGGCGTCCGTGACGATGTCCTCCAGCGGGTACAGGAAGCCGGGGGTCACCACATTGGTGCCCTCGTTGCCCGGCTCCGGCTCCCACAGATCGTAGGTGAGGTCGAAGTCGAAGTCCCAGGCCCGCGGGTGGGCCGTGACCGTCTTGCAGCAGATGACGCTCTTGTGGTCGTTCTGGGGGTCACGGGTGAAGACAAGGGTGGCGACGGAGTAGCACAGCGCGCCGATGAGCTTGTCGGCGTGGAAAGCGTCAAGGACGAGCTTGTGCAGGGCGGGGTTGCCCGCCATGTCCAGCATGGCCCCGAGGCCGCCGGTGAGCACGAGAGCATCGTAGTCGGCCATGTTGGCGTCGGCGAACTTGATCGGGTTGGCCCACTCGTCGCCCTTGGCCAGCTCCTTGATGCGGGCGCACACGTCCGGCGGGTTCACCTGGTAGTTCTGAATCGGGTCATTGAAGGTGGGATCGACGCTGATGGCCAGCGGGAGCGGCTTGATGCCCCGGTGGGTACAGAGGGTCAGATCGTGACCTGCCTTGTTCAGGATGTCCCAGGGTGCCTGCAACTCCTCGCCCCACACACCGTAGTTGGTCGCCGCGACGAGAATCTTCTTGGCCATGCTCTTGTGCCTCCCTTAGGGGTCGAGGGGTCTTTGGGCCCCTCGATACGTTTGGTGCTCTGACGACCCAACGACCACCGCCGGGCGTGCGGACCGAGACGGGAGCGACAGACTGCGCAACCTGCCTCCGACCTGTGCGGGTGGCGATGGCAAACGCCCTCAGACCCGACCCATCGCGAAGGGCGGGTAGGTCTCCGCCTCGACGGGAACGGTGATGAGCGTCGGACCGGCGGACGCCAGGGCCCTGGCGAACACCTCAGGGAACTGGTCGATGCTCTCCACCCGATAGCCTTCGGCACCGCACGCCCTGGCATAGGCGACGAAGTCGAGGTTGTGGAACTGCATGTAGGCCTGGTCGCCGTACATGTTGACCATGAACTCTTTGATGATGTTGAACTCGTTGTTCTCGAAGATGACCCAGACCACCGGGATCTCGTATTCCACGGCGGTGAGCAGCTCGAAGCCGGCCATGAGGTAGCCGCCGTCACCACAGCCGCAGACCACATGCTTGTCCGGGTTGGCGCACTTGACCCCGATAGCGCCGTTGACATGGCTGGCCATGGGCCCGAAGCTGCCCGGGTTTTGGTAGCGCTGGTTCCGGTTCAGCTCCAGGTGGCAGTTGAGCCAGAGCATGTGGGCGCCGGCGTCGCCCATGACGATGGTGTCGGGCGGCAGGTTGGCGGACATGGCCCGCACCAGGGCCGCGGGATGCACCCTGCCTGAGGTGGGTTCCAGGGGGTGGTCGTAGTACTTGTCACGGGGCACCGTCTTGGGCGGCACAGGACCGACTCTCTCACCCAGCGCCTCCATCAGCGCGACGATGGCGGGCGAAGCGTCGCTGACCATGCCCAGATCGGCCTTGTACACTTTGTCGATCTCATGCGGGTCGATGTTGACGTGCAGGAGCGTCTTGCCGGCGTACAACTGGGGGCTAAAGGCGAAGGTAGCGTTCTGAGCGAAGGAGTTGCCGATCGCCAGTACCACATCGGCCGCCTCGAAGTAGGACTTGGCGCCGGGGTCTCCGGAGGTGCCGTACACGCCCAGCGAGAGTGGATGGTTCTCGGGCAGGACGCCCTTGGCGTCCATGGTGGTGATGAAGGGCAACTGGAAGCGCTCCACAAGCTGGAGCAGCTCGGCCTCGGCATGGCTGCGGATCACGCCGTAGCCGGCGATCAAAACGATACTGCGGCCCTCCTCGATCGCGCCGGCGAGGGCCTCGGCGAACTGCGTCACCTGAGCCGGGTCGGGCAGGACCGGCGGAATGCTGATGCTGACCTCACGGAAGTTGTCCACTTCGGCGACGGTGATGTCCTTGGGGACGTGGATATGTACGGGACCGGGGCGCCCCTCGAAGGCGGTGGTGATGGCATCCTGGAGGATGTCGCAGGCCTGGCCACCCTCCTCGATGATGTAGGACTTCTTGGTGGTGGCCGAGAACATCGCGTGGGAGTCGGGGGTGCGGCTCAGTCCGGTGGACTCGTTGAGCGCGCCTTTCCCGCGCTGGCTCATGGAGGTGTAGCCGGTGATGCCCAGGACCGGCAGAGAGTCGGAGAGCGCCACGGCCATTCCGGAGAAGAGGTTGAAGGCGCCGGGGCCTCCGGTTGCGAAGCAGACGCCCAGCTTGTCCGAGAACATGGCGTAGCCGCATGCCATGAAGGATGCGCCCTGCTCGTTGCGCACGATGACCGTCTTGATGTGCTCCGAGTCGCGCAGGGCCAGGAGCATGGAGGCATTGACCTGCCCCGATCCTCCGAACACGTGATCCACGCCAACCAACTCCAGCGTCTTCACGATGCTCTCGTTGACGTCCATCTGTTCCCCCCTATCATGTGGCGCCCTGCGGGCGCGAGGCCCGTCTGCGGGCGCGAGGCCCGTCCGCGGGCGCGAGGCCCGTCCGCGGGCGGCGAGCTTCGCGGCCGGCGGGCCGGTGTACGCGGTCCGGCTCACCCCGCTCGGGGCATGGCGGCCGCCCCCAGAGGCCCGGCCGAGAAGCCAGGCCGGCCCGGTTCCTGTCATTCCGAGCGTCCATCTCGCGCAGCGAGATAGCGAGGAATCTCGCTGAATGCCGGGGGATTCCTCGAGCTGCTCCCTCCGGGAGCGGACGCTCTCGGAATGACATTCCCGGCGAATGCGGTGTTTTCGGCCGCCCCTAGGCATCTACCCCCGGTACCCCGATCCGGATGGGGCTGAACACGTCGATGGCCTCGGTCTGGCCGATGGCCGTGAAGTAGTGGGGCACATCGGCGGGAATGAAGTAGCTGTCGCCCTCCTTGAGCGTGGCCGGCTCGCCCCCGATGACCATCTCGAACCCGCCCTTGATGACGTAGCCGAACTGCTCCTGCGGGTGGGAGTGCTCGGCCACGACACTGCCGTCCGCCATGTCCCAGTGAAAGACGCTGAGGTGCTCAATGTGGCCCAGCACCTTCAGCACGACACCCTTGCCCAGGTCCTTCTCGGGGATCTCGTCCTTGAAGCAGTACATAGTCCTGAACCTCTGCAGTGGGATTTCACCTGGGGCCTGCTGCGTCGCCGGCGACTACACCAGCGGCCCGGGGCCGGCCTGCGGGCGCCGCGCCCGGACCCGGAATGTTGGTAGACAAGCACGCATACACACGGCCCCAGAGCAACCGAACAGTCTACAGGGCGCGGTAGCGCGACACGCACGGCTTGCGGATTGCGAGGCCCCTTCGCCCTACGGGCACGGCAGCGGCCGCGCGTCATCTTGCATCAGCGGGAATGAGCAGACGCGCGGCCGCCCCCCGGCGGGCCGGACGCTGCTTCGGGAGTTGACATGGCCTCGGTTGCCCCGGCCACCTGCGACCGCGGGCATCGAGCCCGATCCGAGGTCTGTCGCGGTGCTATTGTCGGCATCAACTGCGCTGAGCTTGAGGAAGCTCGCGGACGGAATATCGAAGTGCTCGCGCTGCCGCACCGAGCTCGAGGCGGCGTGGCCAGTCCGGGGGCGGCAGAGCCTGTCCGCTGAGTCAATTGGACCGCCTACGTGCTTCGGCGCCGTGGCCCGAAACGTGCAGGACGAGTGTCGTCATGGTCTTGTGGATATGTTATCTCCGCGTTGAGGATGCGCTTGTCCACCGGACGTCGCTTCGCCTCGCATACCCGCGGGTGCGGCAGGACGTTGCCGACAGGCTCAGCAGGCCCGAAGGGCCCGGGCAGCAGCTTCCACTGCTCAGTGTTAGACGCCGACGCGGTGACTCCTGCCGGGCGTCCGGCGCCATTTCTCCACGCCTGCGATGCAGTGCGTCCGCTGTTGGCGTCGTCGCCGTGGCGCCGGGAGTATCGAGCCAACACTCGTGGCTCTGACGGTAACACCGGACGCATTGCGCCATGGAGGGTGGCACCGAAGTTGCTGTGAAGGCAGACGCGGCCGGATCGTAGTCGCCCCCATCACCAGGCCTTTGTCTCACCTTCCCAGACACACCCATGGCGATCGCCACCGTCGGCGACGCCACAGCGCAGCGCAGACGGCATTGCGGACGGCGCCGGACCGATTGCGCGCGCACCCCGGACGATATCGGCGCACATTGCCACCCTTGGGCCTTGACGCTGACAGAGGGGCCGTGTACACTACGGGTGAATTGGGGCCGGGTGATCTCGACGAGTCACGCACCGACGCGGGGGAGCGTCGCGTATCTCACATGATAGGAGCGAAAGGTTTCGACTGGTTTGCAGACCGGGCCCGACGCTTCGGCCCCAACACCTCAAGGAGGGTTAGCTGATGAGAGTCGCGCACGTATCGTTTCTGCTCGTAGCCGCCGCCATGCTTTTGGGTCTTGTCCCGGCCATTGCTGAGACCGCGGACTACCCCATCAGCGTCACGCAGGTCGTCGATCCGTGCAAGGCCGTCAAGAAGGACGTTGTGCTCGTCCACTTCCTGGGCTCCAACAACGCTCCGGCCACCGCAACACTGAACGAGTTCATGCAGGGCATCGTCCCGAGCTGGGCGCTCAACAACGGCAGGCTGCCGCGACCGGCCAATGTCCCCACGCTGGTTGAGAACGTCACCGTTCCGCATCAGGGCAAGGCCTTCATCGTCGATGACCAGCAGGCCCCGTGCCCGCCGGGATGCGTCCGCAAGGACAAGCGGCCGCGCCTCCCCGTCTACCTCCGGGTCAAGATCAACAACCTCCCCGATCACCAGGTCTGCGAGGACCGCAACGAGCGGTTCAAGGGCATTGTCGCCGACCCCTGGAAGATCGAGAGCTACTTCATCACCACCTACACCGTGGTGTGCCGGGTCACCAAGGACCACAAGACCCTTCCGTACACCCATGTGACCAAGAAGGTCGAGACCGGCGCATACAAGAAGTTCAACTGGGTCGACCCCTGATCTCGGTTGACAGCCGCGTCTCGCCGCGATAGCCTACACACTGCACGCGCCCGTCACCGGGCGCGTGCAGTCACATCGGCTGCCACACAAGGAGGGCTCCCCGTGCGTCAGATGGCTCTGATGGCTGTAGCCGCCTTCGTCCTGTGTCCCCTGGCGTTTGCCCAGGAGGCCGACCAACTCAGCGCCGACGACTTCCGTCTCCACCTGTCCCCCATCCGTGACTGGAGCCAGTTCGCGGGCCCACAGAGTCCCAACCGCTTCGCCGGCAACATTCTCGGGGCCTGGCAGAAGAAGACCGGCGAAGGCGATGCCGTGGTCTATGTCATCGGTACACGTCGCGAGGGCCAGTACATCCTCGATCAGGTCGCCGGCTCCTTCTCCCAGTTTCTCTCGGACCAGGGCGTGGCCGCCGAGCAGTTCGGCAACTTCCACGCACTCGGTCGGGATGCAGTCAAGTTCAGCATGTCCGGGCCCGGCACGGGGCAGATGATCGCCGCGCTGTCGGAGCGACTGCAGGACAAGGTGCCCACCTACATGGAGGTGGTCCTCACCACCAACCTGTGGCACAACGGCCAGGGCACCGACTTCATCCAGTTTGTGCTGGGATGCCCCGCTGCGGCCAAGAAGGAGGGCACCGAGGCGCTGCAGACCGTAGTGCACAAGTCCTTCTTGCTCGGGCAGTTCGCGGGCACCCAGAGGCAGGAGCCCGGCACGGAGGACGACGAGGAGGAGTACGAGGAGGCGGGCGAGGAGCCCGACACCGCGGAGGCCGTCGAGCCGGCGCTGGAGCTCAGGTCATCGCTGGAGGCCAAACGGGCACCGGGCGCCCCGGCCCGGAGCCCCTCAGCGACCCCAACAAGCCCGGCGGACGAGGAGCCGACCCCGGCGGCCGCGCCGGAGCCCGCGCCGGAACCGACTCCGGCCGCCGAACCATCTCCGGAACCATCTCCGGAACCATCTCCGGAACCATCTCCGGAACCCGCGCCGGAACCGACTCCGGCCGCCGAACCCTCTCCGGAGCCCGCGCCGGAACCGACTCCGGCCGCCGAGCCCGCGCCGGAACCCGCGCCGAAACCGACTCCGGCGGCCGAGCCCGTAGTGGCGCCGTCCGGGAATGGCTCGGGCGAATCGCTGACCCTCGACGGGATTCTGTTTGGCTCCCTGTACAACTCGGCGGCCGCGGTCCCTCGCCCGATTGCCGTGCAGTTTCTCAGCGCCCGGCGCGAGGGTGTGGATGTCAGGTGGCAGGCGGGTCGGGACGACAGGACCGACGTCTACGTCTGCATCTGGGCCGACATGAGGGCGGTCTGGATCGTGCCGGCCAGGGCCTTCAGGACCATGGCCTCGGAGAAGGCCAATGGCTACGAGCTGCAGTACAGCGAGGCCATGGCGCCGTACCTGGGCCAGTGGAACAACCTTTGGGACCCCGAGCCGGGGCGCTGACCGCCTCCCGACCCATCGGCCTCATGACGCCGTCGGCTCTTTCAGATGCCGACGGCGTCTTGCTGTGGTGCCGGGCCGCGGTGAGCACGCCGGGCCTGCGGGGCCGGTGCCGTGAGCAACGATGCCACGCTTCGCGCAAGGCTGTCCGGGAGCTGCATGGCCGCTTTGGCGGTTGCCCAGAGCGGCGGGCGCCGTCGCAGCCGTCGCCGCAGGCGGGGAGGCACGGCTCCTGCGCCCGCGCGCAGCGGTACTCCGCGGGCGACCGCGCGGGGCCGGCTCAGGCCGCGGATAAGGAGGAGGCGCGGCTCAGGCCGGCGAAACCCCTCGCCGCTTCGGCCGCAGATCGCGGTGGTCGCCGCCACCGGTGAGGCACCGCCCCTGCAGGAGACCCGGATGACGACCATCATGGCGCCGGCCCGTGAGGTTCGAGTCCTATCGGAGACGGATGTCGTGGTTGCCGGTGGCGGCATGGGCGGCGTGTGCGCGGCCGTGGCGGCCGCCAGAGCGGGCGCCCGCGTCCTGCTTGTGGAGCGCCACAGCTATCCCGGCGGGGTGGCCACCGCAGGCCTGATGTGCAGCATTACCAACTACCTGGTGACGCGAGACGGCCGGCAGGTCACCGCGGGACTGGCGGCCGAGCTGATAGACCGGCTCATCGGGGCCGGCGGCGCCCTGCCCGGCTACCTGCGGGCCGAACAGCCGCAGATACCTCTGGACCCCGAGACGCTCAAGCGAGTGCTGCTCGCCATGCTGCGCGAGGCGGGCGTGGACTGCCTGTATGCGGCCACCATCTCACAGACGATCGGCGGCGGGACGGTGGTTGAGGCCGTGGTCTGTGAGACCCCGTCTGGACCCGTGGCGGCTATCGGCCGCCAGTTCGTGGACGCGACCGGCGACCTGACGGTGCTTGCCGGCGCCGGTGGGCCCGCCGAGGAGATTCAAGGGTCGGCCACGCTGCTGTTCCGGATGGCCAACGTCGACGTGGACGCGATCGTCGACTGGCTCCAGGAGCATCCGGACGACTACTCGCCTCACAGTGATGTGCCCACGAGCCTCGAGGACACCATCGCCAACTGGCGGCGTTACGGGGTGTTCCACCTTCCCCACTACGCCGGGCGGGAGCTCTCCGTGGTGCGTGACGCCACCGAGAGCGGCGATCTGCCGGCGACCTACGGCCGGTACGCCCGTGACCTCTGGGCGATGGGGATGTACGGCAGCAGGGGGCTGCCGGGTGTGGTGCTGGTCAACTCCTGCGCCTTCGACGGCGTAGCCCTTGACCCCGTTCGCCGCAGCCGCTGCGAGGAGGAGGGGCGCGCGGTTGCCGCGGTGCTGGCGGAGTTCCTGCGCTCCCACTTCCCCGGCTTTGCGACCGCGCACCTCCTGGACACGGCCGCCGAGCTGGGGATACGGCTGAGCAGAAGGCTCCTGGGGCGTCACCTGCTGACGGGCGAGGAGTACCGCGGGGGCCTGCGGTTCGCCGACACGGTGGGGCGCACGACGGAGGTGGACCGGAGCGGCCCGGCGCCGACGCGGTACGCGCAGGGCGGGGAGATCCCGCTGCGCTGCCTCCTGGCGGACCGGCCGTGCAATGTGATCTGCGGGTCCGGCAAGAGCGCGTGCACCGATCCGGCCGGGCTCCTGCGTGGCCAGGTCGGCTGCATGGTGATCGGTGAGGCCGCGGGCGCGGCGGCCGCGCTGGCGGCCGCGAGATCGGTGGCGCTCAACGAGCTTGACCCCGCCGTCCTGCGCAGGCACCTGCGGGCCGTGGGCGTTGACCTGGGCGACTGAGTCGGGGCGCCCCCGGCGCGGCGCTCCCCGCGGGCACCGCCACCGCGCCGGCAGCCATGCTCGCCGGATGGCGGATAGGGCCCGCTCGATGCACTGATGGCGATGCCCGAACCGAAGGAGTGTCTGGCCATGCCGGTCGAACTGCTCTGCCTGCTTGTCGTGCTGTGCCTCTTGGTGGCCGTTCCGGCCACGGCCAGGTCGACGGTCTACGTCTCGAAGCTGGGAGATGACTCGGACGGGTCGTCCTGGGCGAAGGCCTATACCACGATTCAGGCGGCCCTGGACGCGGTGCCGGATGACGCCGGGGGGCACAGGATCGTCGTTCGCCCGGACACGTACTTCGAGGCCATGTTGTGGACCGCCCACCGGGGCGCGGCGGGCGCCTACAACGAGCTGGTGGGCGACATCGACGGGAGCCTGGGGTCGGGAACCAGCGGATGGGTGGTCATCGATTCCGGCGATCCCGGGCAGCAGGGGTTCAAGAGCTACGACTGGTGGGGGCCGATCCGGGCCACCTCGCAGGGCTGGTCACCGGAGCACACCGACGAGACGTTCTCCGCCATCTGCTGGGACCGCTGGCGGCTGGCCAACCTCTACGTCACCGGTGGCGACGGCGGCATCTTCTTCGACCTCACCGATCAGGTCAAGCCCTTCAGTGTGATCGTGGACAACTGCGTGAGCATCGGCCGGGCCTTCGGTGGTGGCGTGGCCAGTTGTCTGTCGCGGCCCGACGAGCCCATCACCTACCGCGACTGCTATCTGTGGGCTCTCGACTGGTGGGGCGACACGGCGGGCGCCTATGTGCGAGTGGAGAACGAGGCCATGCCGCCGCAGCCGGACGCGGTGTTTGAAGACTGCGTGCTGGTCAGCCCCCAGTGTGCCCTCAAGGCCAGCAACTTCGGTTTCCACACCTTCACCCGCGTGAAGCTCAACCGCTGCAGGCTGGTGACACTGAACTTCTCCCAGCCCCACGGCACCCCCACCGACGGCGTCATTCAGAGCGTGCAGGAGGGCAAGCTGCTGCACGTTGACTTCGAGGACACCACGGTCATGGGGTACAAGGTCTTCGGGGTGATCGTTGACAAGGAGACCGCCGGTGACATCGGCTACACCACCAAGGGCGATGTGAGAGCGTACGTCCAGTTCCAGCAGGAGGTGCCGGCCGGCTTCCACCGCATGGCCCACTGGCCGGTGGACGTGTTCCAGACGCTGACGCCCCCCTCGCCGCAGCGCAAGTCGGTCTTCTCCAGCAGGGAACTGCTCCTGCGCGACATCTGCGAGGTCTCGCCCTTCGTCTGGGAGGGGCGGCTGTGCCACATGGAGTGCGTTCGGCCGGGCAGCGGCGGGGCCAAGGAGGACTACTACCTGCTCCTGCGCGATGCCGAGACGGGTCGGGAGATGGCCCGGTTCGCCGAAGGCTACTCGCTGGCCTCGATCCTGGTGCACGAGGGAACCTTCTACGCCTTCGCCTCCCGCTGGGAGCAGGGCAACTGGTGCGATGTGACGGTGTTTTGGTCCTCCGACCTGAAGTCCTGGCAGTCCCAGGTTGCGGTTCGCGGAGAGAACGAGGGCCTCTTCAACAGCTCTGTATGCCGGGGGCCGGCCGGGTTCGTCATGGCATACGAGTCCAATGAGGCCACGTACCCGGCATTCACCACCAAGTTCGCCCAGTCCTCGGACCTGTTGACATGGACCAGGCTTCCCGAAGCCACCTTCGGCACCAATCGCTACACCGCCTGCCCCTGCATCCGCTATGCCGACGGCTATTACTACGTCCTGTACCTGGAGCGCCGGTCTCCCCGGCACTTCTTCGAGACTTACATCACGCGGTCCGCAGACCTGCGCACCTGGGAGCTCAGTGCCGCCAATCCCGTGCTCTCACCCGAGGGTCTCGATGAGGGGGTCAACGCCTCAGACCCGGAGCTGGT
The DNA here is from genome assembly GCA_964639415.1 of uncultured Armatimonadia bacterium. Lineage (GTDB taxonomy): Bacteria > Armatimonadota > Zipacnadia > Zipacnadales > JABUFB01 > CAYRFY01. The sequence continues at coordinate 5,157 of CAZXDD010000028.1, read as the reverse complement.
GGAGTGGGATGGCAGGACCCTCATCTACTTCGCGGTCGGGGACCAACTGAAGTGGATGAACGTCAAGCGCGCCGCCTACCCGGGATCGCAGGCGGAGTTTTTGGCCTCATGGTTCGCGGCGGCGGGGATCCCGGACAAGGGCACGGCGTCGGCCGCGGCGCCGCTGGATGGGGGCTAGCGAAGCTCCGCGGGGAAGCCACGAGGACGGCACGGGAGTCCGGCTCGGGTCGGTGCCACGGCCGGGCCGCGCTCCCGCCTTGCGGGGCCCGCTCCCGCCACGGCTGCAGGCCGCTGAACGGCCCTGAGACCGCGCTTCCAGACCGAGCCGAAGCCGGGCATGTCCCCCCAGGCCGCAAGGCTGTATGTTCCCGGCAGTGCCACGCCCCCCCCCGCCCTCGGAGCGGCCCCGTTCCGAGGGCGGCCTGCGCCCAGTGCCGCCCCAACCGGCCCCTGAGCAGCCCTGAACCGCGTCTTGCCGGTGCCCCATCGGTCCCCGCCAGTTGAGGCTCCGCCCACCGACTCACTTGTCACTACTTTGTTACTCAACCACGAAGGAATCCCCCGAACACAAAGCCAATCAATAGTGTCAGAATTGAGAGTGCGGAGTCTTCGAGTAGAGGCTACTCTTGATGCACCGATGCTTTGGACTTTTCAGGGCACCTGCGGCCACTCCGCCGGCGCTGTGTTGCTGTAACGTGACTCCGGCCTGCCCGGGGCGGGGAAACTCCGGGGCTCACGAAGGACTCAACAGACTCATGATGGATGCAGCCGATGTTCCCCTATCGGTACGGCCGACAGGCTTCATGGTGGCGCCGGCGGGCGGCAGGTCTGGCCGTCGGGTGCCTGGGGCGAGGTAGCTACTGTAAGCCCGGCCGAGAAGTCTGGCCGGCCCGGTTCCTGTCATTCTGAGCGTCCATCTCGCGCAGCGAGATGGCGAGGAATCTCGCTGAATGCCGGGGGATTCCTCGAGCTGCCCTCATTGGGAGCGGACGCTCTGGGAATGACATTCCCGGCGAATGCGGGGGCTTCGGCCGCATCTTTAGAGGTGAGGTAGTGTGACAGTGCTGTTGCTTCGACTCGCCGGCCCGATGCAGTCGTGGGACACGGCTCCGCGAAGGGACGTTCAGGTCAGCCGGGAGCCGTCCAAGTGCGGCGTGGTGGCTCTGCTGTGCGCGGCGATGGGCACGGACCTCACGTTGCCCCGACTTATGGAGCCCCTGGCGCGACTGCGGATGGGTGTGCGCGTGGATCGGGAGGGAGTTCTTGCCCGGGACTTCCTGGCCGAGACCGCCCTCGACCTGCTGGGCACGGACAGCGACGGGAACGGCGATTGCGGCGGCGTGGCGGGCGAGCGGAGCCAATCCCGCTGTCTGGCGGACGCCGGGTTCCTGGTCGCCCTGGAAGGCGAGCCGGACGTGCTGGCCAGGTGCGACCGCGGCCTGCGCAGCCCGCGGTCGCCCCTGTATCTGGGGCGTGTCGGCTATCTGCCCGCCGAGCCCGTTCATCTCGAGGACGGTCTGTGCCAGGGATGCCTTGAGGAGGCCCTGAAGCAGTACTGGTGGCGCCCCCGACCGCGGGAGTCGCTGCCGCCATGGGGCCTCCGGTTCGTGATCGAGACCACCGAGAGCTCAGGGGAAGTGCGTCTGGACCAGCCGCTTTGTCTGGCGCCGGGGCGGGTCCGCCTGGGCAAGCGACACGTCATCACCTCGTGGGACATGCCTCGCTGCGTGGCGCCGCCCGAAGGTGCCGAAGGTGTCTGGTCCGTGCCGCCCCAGGGGGTGTCCGCCCCTCTTGACGACCCGGCGGCGCGCCCCGGCCCCCGCTGAGAACCTGCGAGCTCGGCAACGGCCGCCCTTGCCAACCGGCTGCCGGTGTGGTAGAAATGTGCTGTGACAATGGAATACCGACCGCGGTCCGGGTAGCACGGCGCCGAGCCCCTCTGTGGCGCCTTCCGGAAGACGGTGAGAGACCGTCGCTGCCCCGCAACTGTGACCAGTGACGAAACCCGCTATCGGCCACTGTCCTTCGGGACGGGAAGGCGCGGGGAGTAGGATGATCTGGGAGCCAGGAGACGGCCCCGACCGCATTGCCGCCCGTTGGGCGGTACCCGAAGCGCTCCTTCGCGGGTAAGGAGGGTGGTGTGGCTTACCTCGTCCGGCGGTGTGCCTCTCCCCCTTCCCCTGTCTTGCCGACACACTCGACGCGGACGCCCGGCGTCCGAGCGTCCTGATCTTTGTGGAGCTGAACATCCCTTGGCCGACACAAGACGGCCGCCTCCGGGCAAGCTCGCTGCTCCGTCGGTGGCCTCCACGGGCCACGACGAGAGCCGGCTGCGGAAGGGACATCGCGACGCCTTGGGCGTCGGGGTGCTCGTTCTGCTGCTGGGCCTGTTCTGTGTCCACGTGGCGGTGGGCTCCGTGTACATCCCCCTGCGTGACGTGGTGCGGGTGCTCACCGGTCAGGGCGCGGACAAGGAGGCCTGGGAGACGATCATCCTGATGTTCCGTCTCCCGCGGGCGCTCACCGCCGTCCTGGCCGGGGCGGCTCTGGCCGTGAGCGGCCTGCAGATGCAGACCCTGTTCCGCAATCCCCTTGCCGACCCGTACGTGCTGGGCATCAATGCGGGCGCCAGCCTGGGCGTGGCCCTGGTGGTGCTGGCCTCGGGAGTTCTGGGGCAGGTGGTATCGCTGGCCAACCTGGGCACGACCGGCGACCTGTCCATCGCCCTCGGTGCCAGCCTCGGAGCAGCGGCGGTGTTCCTCATTGTCGTCGCGGTATCGCGCAAGGTCAGCGGGAACATGACCCTGCTCATCCTCGGCCTGATGTTCGGCTATGTGACGAGCTCAGCGGTCACAATCCTACTGCACTTCGCGGTCCGCGAGCACATTCAGGCCTTCGTCGTGTGGACTTTCGGTAGCTTCTCGGGCGTCACCTGGGGGCAGCTCCGCGTACTGGCTCCGGTGGTCCTGGCCGGACTGGCCCTGTGCTTTTCCTACGTCAAGCCGCTGAATGCCCTGCTCCTGGGCGAGGCCTATGCAGGCAGTATGGGCCTCAACGTGCGGCGCGCCCGGCTGGGGCTGATCGGCAGCACCTCACTTCTGGCCGGGGTGGTAACGGCCTTCTGCGGTCCCATCGGGTTCCTGGGGATCGCGGTTCCGCACCTGTGCCGCAGCCTGTTTGCCACTTCGGACCACCGCGTCTTGGTGCCGGCGGTCACGATGGTGGGCGCTTCGCTGGCGCTGGTGGCCGACCTGGTCGCCCAGTTGCCCGGCAGCGACGCCATCCTGCCGCTGAATGCCGTCACCTCACTGCTCGGCGCCCCCGTGGTGATCTGGATCGTCCTGCGACAGCGCGGCGCGGGGGTGTCGGCATGACGGGAGGCGACCGCGCCCTCGAGACGGCTTTGCCCTCCCCGGGCGGCGAGAGTCGGGCCACCGCGCCGATCCTCCGTGCCGCAGGGCTCGGCATCGGGTACCGCCGCTCGCGACGCCCGGCCAAGGTCGTGGCAGAGGGCCTCAATGTCGGCGTGGCACCCGCGCAGTTTGTCTGTCTCGTGGGTCCCAACGGAGCCGGCAAGTCCACGCTGATCCGCACTCTTACCGGCGTGCAGGTCCCGCTGGCCGGCAAAGTCTTCCTCAACGGCCGGGATGTGCACAGAATGGCCGCGCGGGAACTGGCGCAGCAGGTCAGCGTCGTGCTCACCGAGCGAATGGCGGCCACAGCCCTGTCGGTGCACGCCCTGGTGGCGCTGGGCAGGTTCCCCTACACGGGATGGTCGGGGAGGCTCAGATCGGAGGACGAGGCCGTCGTGCGCTGGGCGCTGGGGGCGGTGGGCGCGCTGGACCTTGCCGGACGCGACGTGAGCGAGCTCAGCGACGGTGAGCAGCAGAAGGTGATGATCGCCCGGGCGCTGGCCCAGGAGCCGCGGCTGATGGTCCTGGACGAGCCCACGGCGTTCCTGGACCTGCCCCGACGCGTGGAGCTGATGCACCTGCTCCGCCGCCTGGCCCGGGATACGGGCGCCAGCTTCCTGCTCTCCACCCACGACCTGGACCTGGCTCTGCGCACCGCGGACCGCATCTGGCTGCTCCCCGCCGGAGGGCCGCTACAGGACGGAGTGCCGGAAGACCTTGTCCTGAGCGACGCCTTCGAGCGGACCTTCGCCAACGAGGGCGTCTCCTTCGACAAGACCAGCGGAGCGTTCCGGGTGCACGGAGCCACAGGCGGACCGATCGGCCTGATCGGCGGCGGAGTGCACGCATTCTGGGCCCAGAGGGCCCTGGAGCGCGAAGGCTATCGAGTCTTGGTTGGTGCCGATGATCTCGCCATGTCGGTTACCGTTACCGCCGATGGCGACCCCTTCGGCTGGCGGCTGATGGTGGGCGACGGCGTGAGCCAGGTCTACGACGGGTCGACCCTCGAGGGCCTTGTGGCCTGCCTGGCGGCACTCGAGCAAGAGATGAAGACCTCTGCAGACAGGTGACCGACTGATGAGAGAGCCCAGAGGCCTGCTGCTGGTGAACACAGGCGACGGCAAGGGCAAGACCACCGCCGCCTTCGGTCTTGCCATGCGGGCCGTGGGGCACGGGATGCGGGTGTGTGTCATCCAGTTCATCAAAGGCCCATGGCACAGCGGGGAGATCGAGGCCGCCCGGTACTTCGGCGACCGGATGCAGGTGCACGTCAGAGGCGCGGGCTTCACCTGGCAGTCGGAGGACCTGGACGAGGACATCGCCATCGCGCGGGAGGCCTGGAGCTTCGCAGCCGACACGATCGCCGCCGACGCTCACGAGATGATCGTCCTGGACGAGCTGACCTACCTGATCAAGTACGGCATGGTGCCCGAGCACGAGGTGCTCGCTGTCCTGAGCTCGCGACCGGCACACATGCACGTGGTGGTCACCGGGAGGGACGCTTCGGAGGGCCTCATCGCACTGGCCGACACCGTCACCCGGATGGAGGCGGTCAAGCACCCGTATGATGAGGGAGTAAAGGCGCAGCCCGGCGTAGAGTTCTGAGGACGACGGGGAGCGGGAGGACAGCGCGGCGGCCGACGGGCTCGTACCATCCGGCATCGGCGGCGGACTGCTTCAGCGGACCTGGGGCCGGATAGACCCGACCTGCGCAAGTCATTACCAGACAGGCTCCCATGTTACG
>CAZXDD010000027.1:25346-26910 GCA_964639415.1 uncultured Armatimonadia bacterium | reverse complement strand
GAGCAGTTCGCGCCTCGGGCGGCCGTCACCTCTTGTGCATCTAGAGGTCCGGCCGAAGAGCCCGGATAGTCCGCTTCATGTCATTCTGAGCGTCCATCTCGCGCAGCGAGATAGCGAGGAATCTCGCTGAATGCCAGGAGATTCTTCGAGCCGCTCTTGCCGGGAGCGGACGCTCTCGGAATGGCACTCTTGGCGAAGGCGGGGTTCCCGGGCGCCCCTCCAGTCCATCGGTGGGGCCGGAGGAGGTCTCGCAGGCATCCGCCGGGAGGGGCGTGGCCTACGGCCCGGCACGGACCGCAGGTTGGTCTGGGGCCGCTGCGGTTCTTGCTTTGTGCCTGTGGCTCGTGTAGAATCTCGCTCTCCATGCACTCACTCAGTGGTGACAAGGTGACGGCAGGCTTCGACGTGGTGGTGGTTGGTGCCGGGCACGCGGGGTGCGAGGCCGCGCTGGCTGCGGCGCGTCTGGGTGCGCGGACGTTGCTGGTGACACCCAATCTGGACGCCATTGCCAGTATGCCGTGCAACTGCAGCATCGGCGGCCCGGCGAAGGCCCAGCTTGTGCGGGAGATTGACGCCCTGGGTGGGGAGATGGCCCGCGCCATCGACCGCACCTTCACCCATATCCGCATGCTGAACCTGTCCAAGGGTCCCGCCGTGCGCGCCCTCCGCGCTCAGGCGGACAAGGCTCTGTACCGCCTGGCCATGAAGCGGGTGCTGGAGGCCCAGCCCAACCTGTTCCTGGCCCAGGACACAGTGGTCTCCCTGGCTGCCGACGGACACCGGATGCAGGGCGTCAGATGCGCCAACGGGCTGTGCTATGCTGCCAAGGCCGTCGTGCTCGCCACGGGGACCTTCCTCAATGGGGCGATCCACCTGGGGGAGGTGAGCCTCCCTGCGGGAAGGGCCGGGGAGGCGCCCAGCACTCACCTTACCCAATCTCTGTGTGGACTGGGGTTCGAGCTGCTCAGGTTCAAGACGGGCACGGTGCCGCGCGTGCTGTTGAGCACCATCAACCGCGGCGAGACATCGGTGCAGCCCAGCTCCATGCGGCCCTATCGTTTCTCGTACGATGCGGTCTCCCGCCCTGAGCGTCCGCTGTTGCCCTGCTACGTTACGGCGACCACCGCCGCCACCCACCGGCTTCTGGCGGCCAACGCCCACCTGTCGGCTCTCTGGAGCGGCCGCATCGTGGGGAAGGGGCCGCGCTACTGCCCCTCGATCGAGGCAAAGCTCATGCGGTTTCCGGACCGCGACAGCCACCTGGTGTTTCTCGAGCAGGAAGGCTGGGACACCGACGAGGTGTACGTGCAGGGGGTGTCGAACAGCATGCCTGCAGAGGTGCAGCTCCGGATGCTGCACACCATTCCCGGGCTGCGGGACTGCCACATGATGCGTCCGGGCTATGCCATCGAATATGACTACATCGACCCCAGGCGACTGAGCCGGGCTTTGGCGTACCAGGACATGGCAGGTCTCTACGCGGCGGGTCAGATCAACGGCACGTCCGGCTACGAGGAGGCGGCGGCTCAGGGGTTACTTGCGGGCGTGAATGCCGCTCGCTACG
>CAZXDD010000027.1:0-25336 GCA_964639415.1 uncultured Armatimonadia bacterium | reverse complement strand
ACGTGTGCTCTTCCGATCTTGGGGCGCACCGATGGGTACATTGGGGTGATGGTGGACGACCTGGTGACCGGTGGGCTGGACGAGCCGTACCGCATGCTCACATCGCGGGCGGAGTTCCGGCTGCTTTTCGGTCAGGACACCGCCTGGTACCGGCTTCTGCCGCTGGCGGAGCGCATCGGTCTGGTGTCACGGCAGCGTCTGAGCCGGATCGAGGCGGACCTGGCGGCGGTGGAGGGCTCCCAGGGCTCGGCGGAGGGTGTCGGGCTGCGCGTGCCGATCTCCGGCAATGCCAGGGCCTACCGGGCGACCCAGACGGAGTATGGGCCGTACGTGCAGCGTGAGCTGCAAAGGGTGCGTCGTCTCAGCGCCTTGCAGAGTCTCCCTGTGCCGGAGGGGTTCACCTTCGAGGGCCTCCCACTGCGCACGGAAGCCCGGGAGCGGCTGCAGCGGGCGCGGCCCGTGACGCTGGGGGATGTGGCATTGGTGCAGGGCATCACGCCGGCGGATGTGGCAACGGTCCAGGCAGCGCTGCTGAGGCAGGGCAAGCACCGGCTGGAGGAGGCGCGATGAACGGCGGAGACGATGTTTCACGTGAAACAATGGCCGCCCTGGCCGACCTTTCCCCGGCCGCTGCCCGGGCCATTTCGGCCCTCGCCGACTGGACGGCCTCCCACGCCGCCCCTATCGGCCTTACCAACTTTCACACTCCCCACCAGGTCCTCACCCACGGAATCGCGCCGGCCATCAGTCTCGCCGCCCTGCCCAACTCACCTCCCGCCGCCACCTGGGCCGAACTGGGCCCCGGCTCCGGTGTCCTCGGGCTCACTCTCGCTCTGCTTCTGCCGGACGCGCACGTCACCCTAGTCGACCGTCGGCAACGCGTCATCGACTACCTGGAGCTCACCATCGCCCGAGCGGCCATCGCCAACGCCACGGCCCTCCTGCTGGACCCTGACCGCGACCCCGGCGCAGCACGGTGGGATACGGTCCTCTTCCGGGCGCTCACTCGGCCCAGCGACGCGCTTTCCATGGCCTCCCGCCTCGCCACTCGCGGTATCTGCGCGTTTCATAGCCCAACCGTTACGGCCTACGAGGCGCCACCCGCCGGCTTCGCTCGAGCCGACACACAGCCCACCCTGGCGCCCAACCTGGCCCTCACACGCTACCACCGCCTCACCGCCTGACCGCCATAGCCCACACAGCTACCTCGCACCCAGATCCGGGAGCACCACATGTCAGAATGCCTCGCCGTCGTCAACCAGAAAGGTGGGGTCGGCAAGACCACCACCACCGTGAACCTCGCCGCCTGCGCCGCCCTCGAGGGCATGCGCGTCCTGCTGGTGGACACCGACGCCCAGGGCAACGCCACCAGCGGCCTGGGCATCGATCGCTCCCAGCTTGACCGCTGCGTCTACGACCTGCTCACCGATGACGCCGTCCAGGCCGACCCACACGCCCGCACCTCCGACTTCATCATCCCCACCTCGGTGGACAACCTTCACCTCATCCCGGCCACCATCAACCTGGCCGGAATCGACCTCACCCTGGCCAACGCCATCGCGCGCGACACCCGGCTCAAGCGTGCCCTGGAGCCCGTTCTCGACGACTTCGATCTCGTCCTCATCGACACCGCCCCCTCCCTGGGCGTGCTCACCATCAATGGGCTCGCCGCCGCCCACGGCGTGCTCATTCCCATCCAGTGTGAGTACTATGCCCTCGAGGGTCTCTCCCAGTTGCTGAAAGTCGTTCAGCTCGTGCAGAGCCAGTTGAACCCCGCCCTCTACATCCGGGGTGTGATCCTCACCATGTACGATGGACGCGCGAACCTGTCGGCCGAGGTGGCCGACGAGGTTCGCGCCCATCTGGCCAGCAAGGTCTACCACCGCAGCATCCCGCGCAATATCCGCCTGGCCGAGGCCCCCAGCCACGGCCTGCCCGGCGTCGTCTACGACCCCTATTGCCGCGGGTCCAAAGCCTATTGGGACCTATTTCGGGAGGTGTTCCCCCGTGCGTAGACGCACTCTGGGCAAAGGGCTCAGCGAGCTTATCTCCGGTGAGGCCTTGCCGCAGTCTCATGCCATCATCGATGTCCCTCTGGACAGTATCACCCCCAACCCCCAGCAGCCCCGCCAGCACATGGACGAGGCCGCCATGGAGGAGCTCACGCTCTCCATCGAGACCCACGGCGTGCTACAGCCCCTCATCGTGCGCTCCGCAGCCGAGGGTTACGAGCTGGTGGCCGGGGAGCGCCGCTGGCGCGCCGCCCGCCGCGCAGGCCTCGCCAGTGTCCCCTGCGTCGTCCACACACTCTCCGACAGCGATTCCTTGCAGATCGCCCTCATCGAGAACCTGCAGCGCCAGGACCTGGACCCCGTCGAAGCCGCCCGCGGCTACCGCCGCCTCATGAGCGACTTCGGCCTCACCCAGGACCAGGTCTCCAAGTACATCGGCAAGAGCCGCTCTGCCATCGCCAACACACTGCGCCTCCTCGACCTGCCTGCCCACATCCTCAACTCCGTGCAGGAAGGCGCTATCTCCGAGGGCCACGCCCGCGCCCTCCTCCCCCTCTCCCAGCACCCAGACCGACAACAGGCCCTCTTCCAGCGTGCACTTGCCGATTCCCTCACCGTCAGAGACGTCGAGCGTCTGGCCAGGGAGCTGCTTGAGGAGCCGCAGCCCGCCCCCGAGCAGGCGCCCGAACCCGCCGCCCCGGAGCCCATGCGCCCCGACCCCAACCTTCTGGATGTCCAGGAGCGTCTCCAGGGAGCCTTGGCAACCAAAGTCACCGTGCGCCCAAACCCGAAGGGCGGTGGCCGCATCGAGCTGACCTACTCCGACGAGTATGAACTCGAGCGCCTCGTCGAGCTTCTCTCGCTCCTTGCCTGAGTATAGGTCTCCACAGGTATCCCTGTGCCATCCTCCCTAATCCTCTGCGGGAGCGCGCCGATCACCGGCCGCTCCTGCAGTCGGCGTCCACCCCATCTCACAAACCCACGGAGGTCGCTTCCGCCCCCGCGGCGCACTGTCTCCCCACGCCCGCCCACTATCCCCCGAGGTAATTGCCATGTACGCCCTGCAGCCCGACAGCCTCTACATGCACGCACGGGTCGCCGATGACACCGACGCCCTCCATCGTGTGGAGCGCATCCTCTCGGCACTGAACAAGACCATGGCCGATGTCTCCGTATTCACGGAAGCCCAGGCCGTGGACGTCGTCCGCGCCCTCCAGGCCTGGCCCCCTGAGGACGACCGCGCCGACTGTCCCGTCCAGCACCGCCGCCCCCTGGTCTTCACACACCTGAAGCCATACTCCTCCCCGGCGGAGGACCCCCTGGTCGCCGCCTGCCCCGACGATGTCCCCCGTGGCCATCTGGAGCGTGTCCTGGGCTACATCGACCCCACCTGCGACTTCCACGCCTACCAAAGCGATGACACCAGGAATATGGTATGCTGGCCCACACGGGACTTCGGCCCGGTCACCGGCTGCTCCCATGGCTGTTTCTACTGCGGGGAGGGGCTACACGGCAAGTTTCTGGCTCTGGGGATGAACATCGAGGACTACATGGAGCGGGTGGTGGGACCTACCATCGAGGCCATGCCTCAGCAGCGCTGCTTCCGCATGATCGGCTGGGGAGCCGACATCATCTCGCTGGAACCGGAGTACGGCGTGTTCGCATCGTACCTCACCAAGCTGTCTCAGTACCCCGAGCGCTACGGGTACTTCCACTCCAATAGCGACCACGTGGACTGGATCGCCGAGGTGCCGCACCGGGACCGCCTCATCGGCATCTGGAGCCTGGCCTCGGAGAATGTCGCCCGCCTGGTCGAGCCCGGCTCGCCCTCCGCCGCCGCCCGCGTTGAGGCCATGCGCAAGCTCACGCAGATGGGCGTGCCCTATCGGGTGAAACTCAAGCCCACCGTCCCCCTTGCAGGCTGGCGTGAGGACTATGCCGATCTCATCGAGCAGGTCTTCACCCACGCCGCCCCCGAGACGATCGGCTTTTGCTGTCTGATCTGGATGGCCCTGGACACGCTCAAACAACGCTTCTCGGGCATCATCGACCCCGACTTCCTGCAGGCGGCCGAGGACGCCGCGCCCGAGATGAACGGTCAGACCCATTCCCCCTTCCCACACCACGTGCGCGCCGAGATCTACCGCCACCTCATCGCCGAGGTCCGCAGGCACGACGCCCGCATTCCCATCTTCCTGTCCACCGAGACCCGGGAGATGTGGGCCGAGCTCGAGGATGAGATCGGCCAGAAAGCGCGGTCCTTCATGTGCGGGTGCAATCCTGTACAGGTTCCCGGCCCCAGAATGTACCTTACCGAGCAGATCAGCCACTCCACCTACTTCGATCCACCCGCATCCTGACACCCGCCCTGGCGGCGGGGTCATTGTCCGGGGGTGGCGCCCGACCGGGGCGCCGCCCCGGCCTTCGCCCCGGCACTGCCACTTCCCCCTCCCTGAGCCCCACCCTCCTGATCCACCACTGAAAAGGCCGTCTCCCCCAGGGGCGCGCCTCCGGTCCCGTAGATCACCCGCACCCTGTACTTGCCCTCCGGCAGTCCTGCCCCCTCCGGTACCTGGATCCACGCAGTCCCCTTTCCCTCCTCCTCCTGCGCCGTGACCGTCGTCTCCATCACCGCACTGTCCGCCTCCTCCCGGCTCCACTGCACCGTGAACGCCGCCCCCTTCGTGGCGCCGCGATAGGCAAAGCTCACCCACACGCGCTGGTTGGCGGTGAACCGGGCGGTCTCAGCCTTCGGCTCCCCCTTATCATCCACGCCTCGCGCGGTCTTGACCCACGCAATGGAGGTCCGCGCCGCCGCCGGCACCTGCTGACCCGCGATCTCGGCCGCGTCCGCCGCCATCACGAAGGACCCTCGGGCCACCCGTCTCCCCCGCCAATGGACCTCCGCTTCCCCAACTCCCGGGCCGAACCCCTCCTCCCTTGTCAGGCTCAGCCGCACCAGCTTCCCCCCGTCCTTCCCCTCACCCACCGTCTCCACGGCCACAGGCTGCGTCACTCCCCCGCTCCAACTCCACCCGGCGGACACCTCCCTGATCTCCACTGCGGGCCCCAGCTCGCAGGTACCGTAGACCGGAGTCTTCCCGGCGGGCAGGAACCCTCCACCCCTCGCCTTGCCCTCCGCATCGAGGCTGAAGGTGATCTCCGCATCCCGCGCGGCGCTTCTTGGCCCGCTAACCGGTAGGGGCCCGGGCTCACTCACGGTGGCCACCTCCGTCTGCCTCCACCTCGCCAACCACCCCCCGGCGGCCAGTCCCCCCACCACCGCCGCCGCGACTATCGCCACCACCACTCCTCGCCCCCAACGCGGCCCGCCATGCGCTCTCATCTGCTCTCTCACCCCCGATACGTGCCGGAATCGCAACGGCCGGGCACCACCACGCTCCTGGCAAGCGCCGGCACCCGGCCGTCAATCGTCTCTCCACTGCTCGCCCGGTCTTGCGCCCGCTACTGCGGCAGAATCTCCGCCACCCCACCCATGTACGGCCGCAGGACCTCGGGGATCACAACGCTCCCGCTCTCCTGCTGGTAGTTCTCCAGGATCGCGGCCATCGTCCGCCCGCACGCCAGGCCCGACCCATTCATCGTATGGACGAACTCCGGCCGCGCGCCGGGCTCCGGGCGGTACCGTGTGCCACACCGCCGCGCCTGGAAGTCTCCGTACTGGCTGCACGAGGAGATCTCGACCCACGAGTCCATCCCCGGCATCCACACCTCGAGGTCGAAGGTCTGCGCCGATCCGAAGCCCATATCCCCCGTGCACAGCGCCAGCCGCCGGTGGGGGAGGTCCAGCATCTCCAGGATCGTCTCCGCATTGCGCGTGAGCTTCTCCAGCTCCTCGTCGGCCTGCTCGGGTCTGACGAACTTCATCAGCTCGATCTTGTGGAACTGGTGCAGCCGGATCAGGCCCCGGTTCTCCCGCCCCGCGGCCCCCGCCTCACTGCGGAAACACGGGGTATAGGCCGTGTAGTACAAGGGCAGGTCCTCGCCCTCCAGGATCTGGCCGTGATGCAGGTTGGTCAGCGGCACCTCCGCCGTCGGGATCAGATAGTATCCCTCGCGGGTCTTGAACAGGTCTTCCTCGAACTTCGGCAGGTTCCCCGTCCCCACCAGCGCCGCCTCACTGGCCAGGAATGGAGGGAAGATCTCCGTGTACCCGTGCTTGCGGGTGTGGGTATCCAGCATCAGGTTGATCAGGGCGCGCTCCAGCCGCGCCCCCAGGCCCACATCGCAGGCAAACCGCCCGCCGGCGATGCGTGCGGCGTACTCGAAGCTCAGAATCCCCAGCGCCTCCCCAACCTCCCAGTGCCCCCTGGCCTCGAAGCCCAGCCGCCTGGGCTCGCCCCACGTCTTGACCACCACATTGGCCTCCTCGTCCGGCCCCACCGGCACCTCCGCCTTCGGGACGTTGGGGATCTGCAGCATCTGCGCCTCGAACTGCGCCTCCACCTCCACCAACTCCGCCTCCATGGCCGCGATCTGCCCGCTGAGGTCCGCCACCTCGGCCTTGAGGTCCTCCGCCGACCCTCCGCCCTGAATCACACTCCCGATCTGCTTGGACAACTCGTTCTTCCTGGCCTTGAGCCCCTCCACGGAGAGCAGATCGCGCCGGCGTGCCTCCAGGGCGATGAGCGCGTCCAGATCGAAGTCCGAGCCTCGATCCCGGAGCGCCTTGCGCACAACCTCGGGCTGTTCCCTGATGAGTCGCCGGTCGAGCATGATTCAGCGCACTCCCCTCTGTTCCATGTGGGTGATCCATGGAACATAGTATCTACGAACGAATGTACCGACGTCGGCCTGCCTGGGACTATCCCTTCACGACCGCGATGGGCACCATGCGCGCGACCTTCCTTGCGATGCCCGCCTGCTCGCAGGTCTCGATCACCTCGTCTACGTCCTTGTACGCCTCGGGAGCCTCTTCCGCCAGCGTCTTCTTCCCGGCGGACCTAACCATAATGCCCCGCGCCTCCAGCTCTCTGGCCACCTGCTCTCCCCGGGCCCGCTTCAGCGCCGCGGTCCTGCTCAGGCGACGCCCCGCTCCGTGGCAGGCGCTGCCCCAGGTCTGGGTCATGGCGGCGTCCGTCCCCAGCAGGACGTACGAGGCCGTTCCCATGTCGCCGGGCACCAGCACCGGCTGACCGACGGCGCGATAGTGCTCCGGGACCTGAACGTGGCCGGGCCCGAAGGCGCGGGTCGCGCCCTTGCGGTGGACGCACAGGTGCCGCTCGCGCCCGTCTACGGCGTGGACTTCGAACTTGGCGATATTGTGGGCCACGTCCCACACCTGCTCCATGCCCAGCTTGGCGGTTCCGGCCTTGAGCACTCTCTCGAAGGCTCTGCGCACCAAGTCCGCGATGGCCTGGCGGTTGGCCCAGGCGAAGTTGGCGGCCGCCGCCATGGCGGCGAAGTATTGCTGCCCCTCTTCCGACCGCACCGGCACGCAGGCCAACTGCGGATCGGGCACCTCGATCCCATACTTGCCGACCGCGCCTTGCATGACCTCGATGGCATCATCGCACACCTGATGGCCCAGGCCGCGCGAGCCACAGTGGATCATCACCGTGACCTGGCCCGGTTCGCCGATTCCCATCACCTCGGCGGCCGCGGCGTCGTAGATCTGCTCCACCACCTGGATCTCCAGGAAGTGGTTGCCGCTCCCGAGGCTGCCCAGTTGCGAGCCCCCACGCTCGCGTGCCCGGGCACTGACCGCGTCCGGGTCCGCACCGCTCATGGCACCGGCCTCTTCGGTGTTTGCCAGGTCTTCCGCCGTCCCCCAGCCCTGGGCCACGACCCAGGCGGCGCCCCTGGCAAGGACGGCGGCCATGTCCTCCCGGTCGAGCCGCACGCGCCCCGAGCCGCCCACGCCGCACGGCACGTCGCGGAAGATCTGGTTCACCAGGTCCCGCAGGAGCGGACGGACCTCGCCCTCGGTCAGCGAGCTGCGCAATAGCCGCACCCCGCAGTTGATGTCATAGCCCACTCCACCCGGGGAGATCACGCCCTCCTCGGCGTCTGTGGCCGCTACGCCCCCGATGGGGAACCCGTACCCATAGTGACAGTCGGGCATCGCCATCGCCGGGCCGACTATGCCGGGCAGGCAGGCCACGTTGGCAAGCTGCCACAGCGTGGCGTCCTCTTCGACCTGCCGGAACAGGGGCTCCGTCGCATACAAGACGCCGCTGGTCCGCATGCCCCGGGTCGCGTCTCGTGGCAGCTCCCAGCGACAACCGTTCAGCCTGCGGACCTTTCCGCTGTACCTCTTGTCGGCCACTTCGCACCTCCCCGTGCCGGCGTGTGCCCAAAGAAGACCGCGCGGCGTCCGGCCGAGAACCCCGTCTTCGCCCGGAACATCATCCTGGGAGCGTCCGCTACCGGAGGGAGCGCCCGGAAGAATCTCCTGGCATTCAACGGGATTCTTCGCTGTCTCGCTGCGCGAGATGGACGCTCAGAATGACACGAAACGGACCGGTCCGACTTCTCGCCCGCGCTTTCAGGCCCAGTCATCGCCCTTCCACTTGTCTACAAACACGTCGGGGGACCCCTGCATGGGAATCCGCCCCGGATCGCAGGTCATGCACCGCGCACGCCCGGGACGAATCAGCGCTCCGCATCCCTTGCACGGCACGTACCCGTGCTCGGCCTTCCATCTGCTGGCCTTCGCCTCGCTGCAGAGCACCGCGGCCACTCGCGTACGGAGCGCTTCGTCCTCGATGCCCGCCACGGTCTCGGCGATCCACTGCTGCTCGGCCGCGGTGAGCTCGCTGCCCTGCAGCTCGCCTTTGCTCGGACCCGCCGGGACTCCCGTCTCTTCCAGCAGGCTCGAGCTTCTCTCCGAGCTGATGCCTCCGCTGCTGGGCCTGATCTCTCGCACCACTCCCGAGCCGACTCGGGCCCGCAGCGTCTCGATGATCTTGGGGCTATCCAGTTGAAGCTGCTGCGCCCGGGCCGGCGAATCGCAACGTACCGTCAGCACGCCTCGCTCCACACGCAGTACCTGTGTGTGCTTGGCATACCACTCTCCCACCACCTCGTGCCACACCACGGGAACCAGACTCTCGCGGCTGCTCTTCATCAGCCCGCGAGACTTCAGGTACGCCGTGATGGCGTCCCGAAGCGGTCCCGCCTGCCCATCTCGCTTTCCGTTCACGAGTCTGTCTCCCGTGGCACGACGGTTCCGTCGCCGACATCATAGACCCTGGCGCCGACGGCGAACTCGTCCAGCACCGGCTCCCACGCGGCGGTGGTCACGATCATCTGCTCGGCATTGCGCGATAGCTCCAGCATCGCGCGGGCACGATCCGCATCGAGCTCCGACAGGCAGTCATCCAGCAGGATGATGGGCGGTTCGTCGCGCCATTGGCTCATCACCGCGGCCTGGGCCAAAACGAGGCTCAGCGCCGCGGTGCGCTGTTGTCCCTGGGACCCATAGGTCCGAAGGCTGCGCTCGGCCACGAGGATGTCCAGTTCATCCCTGTGCGGGCCCATTGCGGTCCGACCCAGGGCGATGTCTCGCTCGATGCCCGAGCGCAGAAGCTCCCTGAGGCGGTCGCGACGGATGGCCATATCGGCCATGCCGGCCAGGTCGCCCTTGTACGCGATGACCAGCCGCTCCCGCCCATTGCTCAGGCGGTGATGGGCCCGGTCGCTGTGAGGGGCCATCGCGCGCACGAATTCCTCCCGCGCCCCCGCCACCGCGGCCCCACTCTCCACCAGCGCCCCATCCCAGGCATCTACCAGTTCCCTGCAGGAGCCCTCCTTGCGCACGCGCTTGAGGCACTCATTGCGCTGGCGAAGTCCGCGCCGGTAACGCATCAAGTCCGCCAGGTAGCCGGGACGAACCTGGGAGATCGCCTCATTGAGGAAGCGGCGCCTGCCGCTGGGGGGCCCCTTCACCAGACCCAGGTCCTCGGGTCCGAACATGACAACCGGAACCTGGCCGACGACCTCCGTCACCCGTCTTCGCGGCACACCATTGACCTCAAAGGTCTTCCGGGAGCTTCCGCTATCGGCGCGCACCGATTCTCGCACCGTAACTCTCAGCTCGATGCCACGGCCGTCCGCCCGGCCAAACTCCGCCGCCGCTCGAGTCCACTCCGCTTTGAAGCGCACCAGCTCCCTGTCCTGAGAGCAGCGGTGAGACTTGGTCAGTGCCAGTACGCCGATGGCCTCCAGGACGGTCGTCTTGCCGCTGGCATTAGGCCCGACCATGATATGCAGGCCGGGCCCGAGTTCGAGGCTCAATTGCTCGTAGCACCGGAAGTGCTCTAAGCGCAGGGTTTTGACATACACCGAGCAATCCGCCTCTACATGATCTGCATGGGCATCAGGACGTACAGGTACTCCTCATTGCCCTCGGCGCGGATCATGCCCGGATTGAGCGAACCGGAAAGGTCGACGTTGACGCGGTCGACGTTAACGGCCTCCAAGACCTCCAGCATGTACCGGGCGTTGAAGGCGATCTCCATATCGGTGCCCGCGGCCTCCGCCGGGATCTGCTCGTCGACACGGCCTACATCCTGACTCTCGGCGCGGATCTCCAGCATGTCCTCAGCGAAATGGAACACCACACGATACGCATCGTCCCGCGCGACGATGAGCGCACGCCTCAGAGCGGGCTCCAGATTGCCGATGCTCAGAGCCACCCGCCGCTCGTGGGATTCCGGAACCACCTTTTTGTAGTTCGGGAACTGCCCTTCGATAAGGCGCGAGGCAATCTTCACATTACCGGCGGCGAACTCAATCTGGTTGGCCCCAACGACCACGTCCACCGGCGCGCTGTGATCGGGCCCTACGACTCGCTGTACTTCTCCCAGAGCTCTTGCCGCCACGATCACGGAAAACGGCGTGTCCATGCTCAGCGGCACCCGTGCGTTGCGCAGCGCCAGGCGGTATGTGTCGGTGGCCACGACCCGCATCAGCTCGTTTTCGAACTCAAACAGAACGCCTGTGAGGATGGGCCTGGTCTCATCACGCGAAGCGGCGAACGCCGTCTGGCGGATGATGCCGTTGAGCTCCGAGCCCGGCAGGGACACGTGGATGCCCTCGTCGATCGCGGGAAAGCGCTGAAAGTCCGCGCCTGACCGGCCCTGGATGGAGTAGTGGGACTTGCCACAGGTGATGGACAGGGAGTTCCGCTCATCGGCGGCCAGGGTCACATCGCCGTCGGGCAGCGATCCGGCAACCTCCGTCAGCACTCGCGAGGGTGCGGTGACCGACCCCGCCTCGGCCAGCGCCACAGGGATGTCGGCTTCAATGCTGATGAGCTCGAGGTCGGTGGCGGCCAAGCGCAGCCCGCTCTCCGAGGCCTCCAGGTAGACGTCGTTTTGCACCGGTTGTGTGCTGCGCCCCGTAACACCGCGTGACACGGTCTGGACTGCCTCGTGCAGTGCATTACGGGAACAGGTGACATTGAGCATCACTCCGGCCCTCCCTTGCTCGAACTGTCATTGGACAAGGCGTGCTTCGTCAATGGGTGGACCCCCGGTCTTTCTCCTTCGTTCGGAGAGCGGCCGGACGGGTCCGCTGAGCCAGTTGTTAGCCACCACGACGTTACATCTGTTGGATATATCAACTTCGTAGTAGTAGTAGTAGGGGCGTTGATACTGTGGAAACCCCTATCGGGCCCCACGGCCGCAGCCACTTTGCCTGGGGAAAGAGCCGTGGGCAGTTTCGGCAAGTTACCCACAGCATCCACATGCCGGGCAGTTTCGCACACATGCCCCCAGTCAGTCAACAGAGTTTCAAAGGGCTGTGTGGATAACCGGGCAGGGGAGCCTGCTCACTCTCCGCGCAGCGCCGCCTTGAGGTCATTGATGAACCAGAGCACCTCTTCGTCGTTGGCCAGAAGGTCGCCCACCTTGTTGTAGGCGTGCAGCACGGTGGAATGATCGCGGCCACCGAAGAAGGCGCCGATCTCCGCCAGTGACTTGTCCGTGACCTCACGCGCCAGGTAGATCGCCACCTGCCGCGGCCAGACGATCTCCTTGCTGCGTTTGGGGCCCAGGATCTCCTTGGGATCGGCACTGAGCGCGCGAGCCACGTGACTGAGGATATCCTCAAGCGTCACGTGCTTGTCGGTGGAGGAGGTGGAGTAATCGGCGATGATCTCTTCCACCAGTGGAACCGTCAAGGGCACCTGATAAAGCGAGTGGTAGGCGCAGATCTTCAGCAGCGCGCCCTCGAGCACGCGGATGTTGGACTCGATCTTCTTGGCGACGTGTTCCAGTACCTCGCGGGGGAAGTCAATGCCCTCGGCCGCGGCCTTCTTCTCGAGGATGGCGATCCGGGTCTCCACGTCCGGTGCCCTCAGATCGGCCACGATGCCCATTTCCAGGCGGCTGCGTAGGCGGTCATTCATGATCTTCAACTGGCGCGGAGGCGCGTCGCTGGCGATGACTACCTGCTTGTTGGTCTCGCAGAGGGTGTTGAAGGTATGGAAGAACTCCTCCTCCGAGGCCGGACCCTCGATGGCGGCGATGAACTGAATGTCGTCGACCAGCCACACATCCACATTCCGGTGGCGGCGGCGAAGCTGCTCCGTATGGCCCTCGCGGATCGCGGTGATCACCTGGTTGACGAAGCTCTCGGCCGAGAGGTAGACCACGTTCCGCGCCGGGTTGGCCTGCTTGGCGTAAAGGCCGATGGCCTGCATCAGATGGGTCTTGCCCAGGCCCACCCGGCTATGGATGAACAGCGGCGAGTACGAGTGCCCGGGCGACTTGGCCACCTGCAGGGCGGCCGCATGGGCGAAGCGATTGCAGTCGGCCACGACGAAGTTGTCGAAGCTGTAGCGAGGGTTCAGGGCCGTGCCGCCGAACACCTCGACGCCGGCGGACGCCACTTGCGCAGGCGCAGCGGCAGCGATCGGGGGAGGTGGCGTCTGCACCGAATCGGTAACCTCCATGTGGAGACGCACCGGGTGTTTGGCGATCTCCGCCAGGCACTCGGCGATGACTTCTCCGTGCCTTTGTTCCAGCCACTCCTTGGCAAACTGTGTCGGGACCCCCAGGAAGAAATCCTCACCATCCAGCCCAAGGGCCGCAGTGTTGCGCAGGAAGCTGTCGTACGTGGCGTTGCCTACTCGCTGCGCGAGACGAGGGAGCGCCGAGCTCCATAGCTCGGCGCCCAGCTTCTGATCGCCTTTCGGCATCCCCGGTACCTCCTGTGCCGCCGCCGCCTGTGCACGTCGAGAACCTCGGATCGCGCACGGCCCGCGGGCGGGCACGGCAACACCGAGGTACTTCCGGGCTGAGTGCCACAGCACTGCCCGGGGGAACATGGTGCACGACTTCGGCAGACGATGATGCTCTTGGCGCACGGCGCACGGGGAAGGAAGGCCTCGCCGCCCACCGGCCTGAAAAGGCCTGTGGCCGGCACTGCTGAAGAGGTGCTGACACCGTGCCCCCGGTGATCAGCCGTCCGTCATAGCGAATGCTCCGGCGCCCAAGTCGGAACGATCGCCTCGGTTGCCCGGCATGGCCGGGCGAACCGCCCCCTGTGCGTGTCTGACTGCGATGCCGATGACCTGTGGAGTGAAGTGTTGCTGCGTGGTGGTGTCGCGGATCGCCTGAACCTGGCACCGCGCCATTTCGCCCGCCGCCCCCACTCCTCCTCCCCGGCCGGACGAACAATATTGCCCCCGGCCAACCGTCACACCACCAAGGGGCGCCGGCAGCGCGAAAGCCAGAGTATAGCACAGCCATCCCGGAGCTGCCAAGATGACCTTGCATCCCGTCCTGTCTATGGCGACGGCACACACCATCGCCATCCATCCCCGCACCACGCCGCGGTTGCTCCATCTTGGCGCCATGCCAATGGCCCCGTACGGACCCGGCCTCGGCTCACGCCGCTGCCCGGAAGGTCACGGCGAAAAGGTCGGTGAAATCCGTCCCCACAGGTGCGGCCGAAAAGCCGTCCCCGCTGCTTGGGTGTCATCCTGGGGCGCCGGCGTCGCAGGCTCGGGCTTGCGACGCGGGTGCCGGGAATCTCGCTATGTCCCAGGGGATTGCTCGCGCTGCTCCCTGGAGGCGCAGGCGCCCCGGGCACGACACTCTCGGCGAAGGAGGGCCTGTCGCCCGCACCTGACAGAGCACGCCCCGCAACCCGCAGCTTCCGGAGGTCGGAACCGTGTCCGACAGTAGCCCGCTTTGCCACCTGCCCTCTGTGCACAGCCTCCTGCAGACCGCCGCGGCCCGGGATCTGGAGGGCCGTTACGGCCACGAGCGCCTGGTGGCCCAGATCCGCCTTGCGCAGGACCGTCTCCGCACGGCAGTCCTGGAAAGCGGCGCCCACCGTATCCCCACCGCCGATGAGTTTCTCCAGGAGGTAGGGGAGGCTCTCGCCGCCGCGTCCGCGCCCTCGTTGCGTCCGGTCATCAATGCCACCGGCGTCATCGTGCACACGAATCTGGGCCGCTCGGCCCTGGCCGAGGCCGCCGCCCGCGCGGTCTACGACATCGCCCGCTCCTATAGCAACCTGGAAGCCGACCTGGAAAAGGGCCGCCGCAGCTCCCGGCACGTGCACATCTCCGCCCGCCTGGCACAGATCGTGGGCGCCCCGGCGGCCCTGGTTGTCAACAACAACGCCGCCGCCGTCATGCTGGCCCTGGCCGCCATCGCCAGGGACCGCGAGGTTATCGTCTCCCGCGGGCAACTGGTGGAGATCGGCGGCGCCTTCCGCATCCCCGAGGTGATCGAGCAAAGCGGCTGCATCCTGCGCGAGGTCGGGTCCACCAACCGCACGCACCTGCACGACTACCAGAGGGCCATCGGCGACAACACCGCCGCCATCCTCCGCGCCCACCAGAGCAACTACCGCATCATCGGCTTCACACACCAACCCTCCCTCCGGGAGCTGTGTGACCTGGCCCACAGCCATGACCTCCCCGTAGTGGACGACCTCGGGAGCGGAGCCCTGCTGGACCTGCAGGCGCTGGGCGTGGGGGCCGAGCCCACCGTGCGCGAGAGCATTGGGGCCGGGGCCGATGTGATCACCTTCTCCGGCGACAAACTCCTGGGCGGGCCGCAGTGCGGCATCGCCGTGGGCAGGCCGGACCTGATCGAGGCCATGCAGAAGCACCCGCTGGCCCGGGCCGTGCGCGTGGGAAAGCTCACCATCGCCGCCCTGGCCGCCACGCTGGAGCTCAGCGTCGAGCCCGCCCGGGCCATGGCCCAGATCCCCACCCTGCGGGCCGCCACCGAGCCGCAGGCCTCCGTGGAGGCCAGGGCCCGAGAACTGGCGGAAGCCATCGGCGCCGTGGTTCCCGGCGAGGTGTCCGCCACCGTTGTCACGGACCGCTCGGCCCGGGTGGGCGGCGGCTCGCTGCCCGAGGAGGAGCTGCCAACCGCCTCGGTGCGGCTCGCGGCCGTTGGCATCTCCGCCGACGAACTGGCCCGGCGCCTCCGCCTGGGCGACCCGGCAGTCTACGCGCGCATCGAGGACGACCGTGTCGTGCTGGACGCCCGTACGATCTTCCCACAGCAGGTGCAGGCCACCGCCGAAGCCGTCGCCGCCGCCACTGGCCGGGAATGACAATCCCCAGGCCCGCGAGTACAAGTTCAGCATATGAGACCTATACCTATATATACAGGCCATCCCACCGGCTTCGGTGAAGCACATTTCCGACATTACTGATCTGCTCAGGACACATTCCACAGCTATGACGCATTTTCGCGCGCTTTCGCCCGTATTCCTTATCGAAATGCGTCGCAACTGTGGTCTCAGGTCGCGTGCCATCAGGGCCGCTCGTGCCCGACAGGCTATCCACATATGCACAGAGTTGTCCACTCAAACCTAGACTCCCCGCCACCACGGGCCTACCGGTGAGTTATGCACATATGCACAGAGTTGTCCACCTATACCTAGACACCTCGCGGTGCGGCCGAAAAGCCCCGCCTGCCCGGCTCCTGTCACTTGGAGCGTCTGTCTCGCGCAGCGAGATCGTGGGGCATCTCACTGAATGCCGGGGGATCTTCCGAGCTGCTCTTGCCGGGAGCGGACGCTCTGGAGATGACATCCGCGGCGAAGGCGGGGTACTCAGCCGCACCTCCAGACCGCGTGCTCAGATGGCACATGGACGGAACTTGGCCACTATGGGGAGTGCCCGATGCAGAAGACCGCCGAGGTGATGTTGCTCCGGGAATTCGACCAGGCACTGGAGCCCGCGCAATTGCCGGTGCCGGAGCCGGAGGCGGGTGGTCTGCTGGTCCGCCTGGCGGCGGCCGGCATCTGCGGCTCAGACCTCGAGATCATCGAGCACCGCGATCCACGGTTGAGCGAGGACCTCCTGCCGCTGGTTCCGGGCCATGAAGGCGTCGGCCGGGTGGAGGCGGTGGGTGGCGAGCGTCGCGACGTGAACGACCGCGTGGTCCGGCCGGGGGATCTGATCGTGTGGAACCGGGGCCTCAGTTGCGGGCGCTGTTACTATTGCGTGGTCAAGCGGCGCCGCGCCCTGTGTCCGTACCGGGAGGTGTACGGCATCTCGTTGCCCGCCCGGGCGCCCTTCTGGCTCAACGGCTGCTATGCCGAGCTGCTGTACGTGCGCCCGGCAAGCGAGGTAATCGTGCTGCCGTCCGGGACCGACCCGGCCGCGATCGTCGCGGCCACCTGCAGTGGAGCCACGGCCGCCCACACCGCGGAGCTGTGCGGTGTTGGCACCGGCACCAACGTGCTGGTCATCGGCCCCGGGCCCCTGGGGGTATTCTGCGCCGCCTTCGCGTTGGCCGCCGGAGCGCAGGAGGTGTTCGTCGCCGCCACCGAGCGCAGCAAGGGTCGGCTGCAGATCGCCGCGGACATGGGTTGCCGCACGCTGCTGACCTCCGAGCTAGAGCACTGGGACGGACCCCGCATCGAGACCGTGATCGATGCCGCCGGCACCGCCCGGAGTATCCGCGCGGCTCTCGATGCGGTCGACTCGGGCGGTGTCGTGGCCATTCCGGGTGTGGCGTCTCCCGTGGAGCCCTTCGATATCGATGTCTACACCCAATTGGCCCGCAAGAGCGCGCGGCTGCAGGGCGTCTGGGTCTCCGATGCCACCCATTTGCACCAGGCGGTTTCCCTCGTGCTCTCCGGGAGGTACAATCTGGAGCGGCTGGTGACCCATCGCTTCCCGCTCTCCCGGGCCAATGAGGCTTTGCAGAGCGTGAGGTCGCGGGAGGCGATGAAGGCGGTTCTCCTGCCCTCGTAGTCCAGAAGTGCGGGCCCGGCGTCTACAGGGCGCAGCGGCCGGGGAAGGGCGGCTCCACGAAGAGCGACCGGCAACGGCCGACGCCCGGGCGAGGCGCTGCAGAGCTCCAGCTCACAAGACAACTTGGCAAGACCCAATTCGTGCCAGAGGGAGACAGAACATGGCGGACTTTGATCTGATCGTGCTGGGTGCCGGCCCCGCCGGCTATGTGGGAGCCATCCGCGCCGCTCAATTGGGCGCGAAGGTGGCGGTGGTCGAGAAGAGCGAGGTTGGGGGGACCTGCCTGAACCGTGGCTGCATCCCCAGCAAGGCGCTGATCCACTGCGCCCACCTGCTGGACCAGGCCGCGGCGGGGCGCCGCTTCGGCATCAAGTTCGGCGAGCCCGAGGTGGACCTCGACGGCGTCCGCAAGCATGCGGAGCGCTGCGTCAAAGGCCTCGTGACGGGGGTCACGGGGCTCTTCAAGACCCACAAGATCATGTCCGTCAAGGGCCGTGGTGTCGTGGCAAGCCCCACGGAGGTCACGGTCACCGCCGAATCCGGGAAGCACAAGACCGTCTCCACCAAGTACATCCTGATCGCCACGGGGTCCACGCCGTTTGTGCTTCCCATCCCCGGCTCCGACGGCGAGGGCGTGTTCACCAGCGACCAGGCCGTGACGCTTCCGGGCCCCTTCGAGGACCTGGCGATCATCGGCGCCGGCGCCATCGGCTGCGAGTTTGCCTATGTGTACTCCCGCTTCGGAGCGAAGGTCACCATCGTGGAGATGCTCGACCGCATCGTGCCCACGGAGGACCCGGACGTCACCGACGTTCTGGGGCGAGCGCTGAAGAAGGGCGGCGTGGGGATCGAGCTGGGCGCCAAGTGCACCGCCATCGACCACGGAGACGGCGGCAAGAAGCGCCTCGTCTTCGAGCAGGGCGGACAGGAGAAGTCGGTGGAGGCCGACGCGATTCTGATGGCGGCGGGCCGGCGCGCCCTGACCGCCGATATCGGCCTGGAGGAGGCCGGCGTGCAGATGGATCGCGGCCGCATCACGGTGGACGAGCGGTACAAGACGGCGGTGGACAGCATCTATGCCGCCGGCGACTGCCTGCGCGGAATCGGCCTGGCCCATCAGGCCTCTCACGAGGCCATCGCCGCGGTGGAGAGCATGTTCGCCGACGGCGGCCATGTGAATTACGCCGCGATGCCCGCGGCCATCTACACCTACCCACAGGTGGCCTCCGTCGGCCTGCGCGAGCATGAAGCCAGGGACAAAGGGATCGACATCGCGGTGGGGAGCTTCCCCTTCGCCGTCAGCGGCAAGGCCTCGGCGATTGGCGAGCGCGAGGGAATGATGAAGCTGGTGGCCGACGCCAAGACCGGTCAGCTCCTGGGCGGCGCCGCTGTCGGGCCGGAGGTCACCGAGCTCATGGCGGAGGTGACGCTGGCGGTGGAGATGGGCGTCACGGCGGCGGAGCTGGCCGCCACGGTCCACAACCATCCGACGCTGTCTGAGGTCACCGGGGAGGCGGCCTTGGACGTCCTGGGCCGCTCCATCCACAAGGCGAACCAGTAGAAGCCCGGCCGGGAACTCTGGCCGGCCCGGATCCCGTCATTCTGAGCGTCCGTCTCGCGCAGCGAGGTAGACGGGTCTCGCCATGTCCCGGGAGGCCATTGGGGCTGCGGCTGCCGGCACAGGGGCCACGGCTCCCCGTCCCTCCCGGGGGGCCCGCCCGGCCGCCTGCGCCTCCCGCCTTGACTCGCTTCTCGGCCCGGCAATACAATCCACCCGCCATACTCGCCGGCGATCGACACCCGCGCCCCGCGCAGCTCGGAGATGACCCGCCCTTGCGGCCTGCCTGGCTGGAGATAGACCTCGAGGCCTACCGGCACAATCTGTCGGAGATTCGCCGGCATGTGGGTGCGCGGCGCGGCCTCATCGCCGTGGTGAAAGCCAACGCCTATGCCCACGGGGCAGTACCCATTGCTCACACGGCCGTGGCCTGCGGCGCGCGGATGCTGGCCGTGGCGCTCCTGCAGGAGGCCGTAGAACTGCGCCAGGCGGGGATCGTGGCCCCTATCCTCGTGCTGGGGGCCGCGGACTGCTCGGAGGCGGCTGACTTCGTGCAGTACGATGTGATCCCGGCGGTGGCGACGCTCGGCTTCGCCCGTGCTCTGTCGCAGGCCGCCGCGAGTCAGGCCAAGACGGCCCCCTGCCACGTGAAGCTGGACAGCGGCATGGGCCGCCAGGGCGTGCGGCCCGATGAGGTGGCCCAGTTCGCGAGGTCTCTGCAGGCCCTGGAGGGCCTGAGGGTAACCGGGGTCTTCAGCCACTTCGCCGACTCGGCCTGTGATGACCCGTTCACAAAGAGGCAGACGGAGTGCTTCCTGCAGGGGGCCGGTGCGTTGCAGGGGCTGATGGCGGAGCCGGGGAACGCCCACGGCGCACGGCTGCTTTGGCATCTGGCCAATAGCGGCGGGGTCGCCTTCCATCCGGATTCGTGGCTGGACGCCGTGCGCCCCGGCGGCCTTTCCTACGGTATTCCGCGCTACGACCGGCCCTGCCCCCTGGATCTTCGGCAGGTGATGACGCTCAAGGCCCGAGTGGTAACCGTCAAGTCGCTGCAGTGCGGAGACAGCGTGGGCTATGACCGTACCTTCGTTGCCGCCCGGCCCACCCGGACGGCGGTCGTGCCCCTGGGCTATGCCGATGGCTATCCCCGCAGCGCCGGCAAGAGGGCCCATGTGCTGGTGCGGGGCAAGCGCTGCCCCGTGCTGGGACGGGTCTCGATGGACTGCATCGTCCTGGACGTGACGGAGATTGAGGGGTGCCGGGAGGGCGAGGAGGTCGTCCTGCTGGGGCGACAGGCAGATCAGAGCATCAGCATGGCCGAGCTGGCGCAGATGGCCCAAAGCTGCGTGGAAGAGACTTCGGCCCGCTTCACACCGCGCCTGCCCCGGGTGTACCTCGGCCAGGCCTCACCGGGCCGGCAGGGCACCCCAATCCAGCCGCCAGACCAACAGACGGAGTGCTGACAATGGACACATCGGAACTGAAGTATGATGCCAACGGCCTCATCTCGGCAATCGTCATCCACCCGGAGACTAGGGAGGTGCTGATGCTGGGATACATGAATGCCGAGGCCCTCCGGCGTACGATAGAGACGGGTCTGGTCACCTTCTGGAGTCGCTCGCGCCAGAAGTTCTGGGTCAAGGGCGAGACCTCCGGCCAGACGCTGAACCTCAAGTGGATCCGCATCGACTGCGACATGGACGCGCTGCTGGTGGCCGCGGATCCGGTAGGGCCCGTGTGTCACGAGGGATACCTGAGCTGTTTCTACCGCGAGCTGCAAGACGGCGAGTGGGTCACCATCGCCGAGCGGATGATCGACCCGGAGGAGCTGTACGGCAAGAAGGGCTAGCCCAGGCTCGGCCTCAGGCCGACGGGCCCGGCACGTGGGTCCGCCTCGGGTCGGTCCCACGTCCGGGCCTCCCCGCGCACGGATGTGTCATTCTGAGAGGTTCGCTCCCGGCAAGAGGCGGCGCGGCCGTGGGTACCGATCCGCCGGCCCGCGGCCGCCCGCAGCCTCATCTTGCCCGCTCCCGATCGCCACCACTTTCTCCCCTACCCCCTCCGGACCGCCCTTCACGCCGAGCCGAACGGCTCCGGGGCCCGGGTCACCGTGCGGGCCCCGGCGAATGTGACAACGCCCCCCGGAACACCCCGTCGACCCAGCCGGCCGGAGCGCCTTTGCCCGAATCGCGCTTCGCAGACCAGGTGACTGGGTATACACAGAGCGTGTACGCGCGGCGGCAGAGGGCACTCCCCGGCTCCGGGTGGGCGTCGCCGCGTCTTGCCACCACATTCCGGTACGGAGGGATCTGCATGCCATATGCCAAGAGACTGAGACCGGCGGCACTGTTCGCCGCTGTGCTACTGCTCTGTGCGCCGGCGGCCATGGCCGCCGACGAGCAGGGCGCCGGGGCGGCGGGGCCGCCCTTTGTCACCGTCAACGGGCAGCACCTGGCCTCCACGGCGAACGCACCGCTCCTGAGCGCGGGGACCATTCTGCTGGAGGTCAACGACCTGTTCGCCGCCATCGGCGGACAGGTTACTTCCAGCGGGGATGGCTCGACCATCACCGTTGACCGCGCCGGCATCAGACTGCAGATGACCGTCGATACGCCGAGCTTCACCATCGGCGATCAGAGGGGGCAGTTCTTCATCGCGCCTCTGAAGCTGAGGAATGCCGTCTACGTGGACGTCAACACGCTGCTGGGCGCTTTCGGGGGCCAGTTGGGGTGGGATTCCGGCACCCTGACGGCGGATCTGGCCATCGAAGTCCCCGGGGCCGAGGTTCGAGTGGTGAGGGGGACCCTCGTTCAGCTCTACCAGGGCCCGCCGCTGATGTTCGTGGTGCGTCCCCTGGATGGCGGGCAGCCCGTGGGTCACCAGGGCATGGACGGCCTGAAGCTGTTCCGGCTGGATGCCGCCGGCGCTCCCCAGGCCACCGATCTTGACGGCATCAAGGTCGGCGACTCCGTGGAGCTGGGCCTGGACGCGCAGGACAAGGTGGTGCGCTGCCTCGCCGGGAGCCTGGAGGCGGCAGGCGTCATGGAGTCACTGGGCGGTGGCGAGATTGTGCTGCAGGACGGCAGCCGCTATCCGCTGGCCCCCGATGTGAAGGCGACCACCAAGGATGGAGCGGCCTACAATCTGGGCTATCTGCGCAGAGGAGACAAGGTGACCCTGGCCCTGGGAGCCGAGGACCGTGCGGTCACCGCTCTGGTGGTGGATGTCACGGGCGTCGGTGAGAGAGTGCAGGAGGAGACGCCGCAGATCTTCGTGCTGTCCACCAGGGCGCGCCGGCCCGTGAGAGAGGGGCAGAGCATCTGGATGCAGATGCTGGGCACCCCGGGGGGCAAGGCGACCGTTGATATCGGCGACAGCATCAAGGGCATCCAACTGCCGGAGGGCGGCAATACGGGGGTCTACGGTCTGGTGTACAGGGTGCGTCCCGGTGAGAATGCCATCAACGCCCCGCTCACCGGTCACCTCGAGGTGAATGGGAGGCAGGCGGAACCGGCCGTGGCCAGTCACACGGTGACCGTTGACACCACCGCCCCCACCTTCCTGGGCGTCTCGCCGGCCAATCTGGCCAACATCGAGACCGCCTCGCCCACCATCCAGGCCACGTACGCCGACGCCAACGGTAGCGGGGTGGATCCCAAGTCGGTCAAGATCACTCTTGATGGAACAGACGTCACGGCCGCGGCGACGATCACCGCCGCAAGTGCCTCCTATGAGGCCACCGGTCTGGCCGCGGGGAACCACACCATCGGCTTCGAGATCGCCGACATGGCCGGCAACACCGCCAAGCTCGACTCGGCCTTCACGCTCCGGGTAGCAACGGCCAACATCATCAGGTCTGTCAAGCACGACGCCGCCGCTCCGCTCATGACCGGTGCCATGCTCACCGTCCTCATGGAGGTGGCCCAGACGGGCAAGAGCGCCTACTTCACCATCGGCGATCGCGCCGAGCGCATCGCCATGCAACCCATCGCGGTGGCCAATACGTATCGCGGTCAGTACCAAGTCACCGCTCAGGACAGGGCCACGGGAGTCACCATCACGGGGTTCTTCGTCGGCAATGACAACCGGGTACACTCCATGGCCGCCACCACGACCGTGGACTTCAACCCCCTGCCCCAGGGCCTCACCGTCACGACGCCCCAGGAGGACGGCCGCGTGGCCTCGGCCAAGTTCGCGGTGGAGGGATTGGCGCCTCCGGGGTCGAAGGTTCGCGTCGCCATCACCTACGAGCTCTTCGGTAGGCACACCCTGGACTCGGACACCGCGACGACCGATGCCAATGGGGTCTGGAAGACCAGGGACCTGGACCTGACGCGCAACCTGGCCGCCATGTTGGTCTCCAAGTACACGCTGACCGCCGAGCTACTCGGCGACAACGATCGTGTCGTGGAGACCAAGCAGTTCACGATCACCAGCGCCGGCGGCTAGGCCGTCGGTTGTCGGGAACCCGCAAGACGCCTCCCCCTGCGGGAGGCGTCTTGTTTTTGTGCCCCGCTCCGGG
This sequence comes from uncultured Armatimonadia bacterium, assembly GCA_964639415.1. GTDB lineage: Bacteria > Armatimonadota > Zipacnadia > Zipacnadales > JABUFB01 > CAYRFY01. Next base: position 2,042 of record CAZXDD010000027.1, on the reverse strand, counting down.
GTCGGGCCGCGCACAAGCGGGCCGTATGGAAGGTGTTCGGAGGAGGACTGCGTTGGACGCCGACACGTCCGAGACAGTGCGACCCGTCGGCCTCTGGGAGACCCTGGCGGCTCTGGCCCGGGCGCGCCCGGTGCTCCTGACGATCGCGCTTCTGTCCGCCGTCTTCAGCGCGCAGTCGGGACTGCGCGCGAGCCTGACGCCCCCGGACCTGTCCATCCATTGGCGGGAGGACTGCGACATCGTCATGCTCAAACAGGGCATTGACGAGACGCCGCGCCTCCGCGACACCCTCAAGTGGTGGACCGGGCAATGGATCGGCTGCAACCCCTTCTGGCGCCCGCTGTCCAGCTACGCCTTCTGGTCGATGTGGCGGGTCTTTGGGTGGGAGCAGCACGACCGGTTCCTCCTGGTGGTCGTCGTCTGCCACCTGATCTGCGCGGTGTGGATGTTTCTCCTGGTGCAGAGGGTGACGGGCCGCGGCCTCGTCGCCTGTCTGGCGGTGGTGCTGTGCAACATGGGCCTTGGAATCGGCGCCTACGATCTCGTGGACGGCGATGGGTTCCGGAACGTGGGCGCATGGATCTACGCTCCCGACGTCTGGCTGGCCATGTGTGTACTGCCGGCACTGTGGGCGGCCTGGGGCGGCAGACTGTGGTGGGCCGTGTTGTTCGCGGCCATGGCGGCCGGCTTCAAGGAGACCGGCTTTGTCGTCTTCCCTCTGGTCGGGGCTCTGTACTGGTGGCGATTCCGGCGCTGGCATCACGCGCTGGGCGTACTAGTCGCGCTGGCGGCGCTGATGGCGGCGGTGCGCCTGGTGTTTGTCGGTCCGGGCTGGATCCTGGGCTCCAACCGCTGGATGCTGTGGCGGATGTACCTGGTCTTCGCCGGCGAGCCCCTGACGATGCTGGCCGGCAGGCGCGCACCGCATGCCCTGATCGGCATCGCCCTCGCCGTGACGATTGTGGGATGGCGAAGTCGCTGGCTGCGCTACGGAGCCCTGCCGCTGGGGGTGGCCGCCGCAGCGCTGGCGGCCTGGCTGGCCGCGACGAACGCCGGCCTCCCTGTGCCGTACGTTGTCTCGCTATGCCAGGTACTGGACTGGCGATGGATTGGGGCCGGCGCCGTGGGGGTAGCCGCATGGGTGGTGGGGGCCTATGCGGGGATGAGGGGGCCCGACAGAGTGCTGATTGTGCTCTTCGTGCTGGCCTACTGGGTCCTGGCCCTCCCCGCCACCATCGCCCCGCAGACCGGGATCCGCTCGCTTTACACGGCCTTCATGATGTCCGGCGCGGCCCAGGCGCTCTGTCTGTGGGCCGTGGCGCTGGCGGTGGTGCGCACGGGGCGGGAGTGGCTCTGCGGGCCGCGGGGCGAGAACCCCGGGGGCACCCCCGCGGCGCCGCCCTCCTGAGCCCCGGCCCCTGTGCCGCGGGCCCCGGCTCAGTCTGCAATTGGCACTCTGCGCACCAGCACCTTCTGCGGCCCCAGCTCCACCGCGACACCGTCTCCTCCCGGCACATCGATCTGTACGGGACCGGACGGGTCACAAAAGCCGTTGACGGCCACAAGGACCGACTGCCCCTGGTGCCGACCCCGCAGAATGTAGCTGACCATCGTTCCCATCTCCCCCGTCACCGTTCCTTTGGCCACGCAGTCGCCCACCAGCCACGGGCTCAGATCGGCGAGCTCCCGGCTGAGGGCCTTGACGCCCTCGTACAGCACGGGCTCATCGTAGATCTGTCCGTAGCGCCAGGCATCGTAGGCGTAGAACAGGATTCCTCCGGCGCCGTGGGCGATGGCAAGGTACGTCATGCAACGCACCTCATCCACCGTAGGGCGGCGCGGCTCTGTCAGCAGATGCTCCATGCCGCCCCAGGCGATACGGTGCATGTCCTGATTGTGCACGCCGATGGCGGCCCAGACGGGCTTTCGGCCCTCTGTGGCCGCCAAGGCGATCTCCAGGTGCGGCACCAGGGAGAAGAGGCACTCTGTCGACACAGATCGGAAGAGCGTCGTGTAGGGAAAGAGTGTAGGATAGGGTGTAG
>CAZXDD010000026.1:13764-26960 GCA_964639415.1 uncultured Armatimonadia bacterium | reverse complement strand
GATAATGAGCGGTGACTGGAGTTCAGACGTGTGCTCTTCCGATCTCTTCGGCGAGGGGTGATCGCCGGTCGTCGGCCATCGCCGCGCATGACTCCCCCCGCCCTTGGGGTTACGCAGCTGCCTGTGCTCTCCCTGTCTCTGCGTCTGTGTGCTCAGCGGTTCGGGCGGAGGTCGCGGCGACCGGGCGGAGAAGGAACGTGCCGACACTATCCCGCGGGGGGTCACCATGCGCCAAACCGCTCCTGCTGCAACAATCGCTCTTCTCCTGGCCTCTGTGCTGTGCATCTGCGCCCAGGAGCAGCCGCTGACCGGCTGGACGTACAGCTTCACCGCCAACCCGCTCTCCGACGAATGGGCCGATCCCGGGTTTCTCAAGCTCACCGACGGCAGCAAGGACCCGGCCGGGAGCGCGATCCTCAGCGGCGGTACCATCGCCATCGAGGTCGATCTGGCCCGTACCTGCAGGCTGACCAAGCTGGTGGCTCAGGTGCATCGCCACAACGACAACTACAAGCTGCGGAGGCTCTCGGTGGAGGCTCTGCAGGCGGGGCAGTACGTGGCGGCGGGCGAGAACACGGGCGGCTTCTGGGGTCCCACCGAGCAGAGCGCTTTCGCGCTGGAGGTCCCGCTGGAGGTGACGACCGATCGGCTGCGGGTGGTGTTCGAGGCCGCCTCGATCGTGAGCATTCAGGAGATCGAGCTGTACGGGACGCCCGCGGAGGCGGAGGTCGGCTCCCGGTTGTACGAGCAGTTGCCCTTCAGTGATGCAGCGGGGGCCCACGTCTCGGAAGTCGATGCCGACGGCGACGGCGCGAAAGAGATCGTGCTGGAGAACCCTCTGGTTCGTCTGGTCTTCCAGCCCGATGGTGGCGTATGCCGTAGCTTCGTGCTCAAGGAGCCGAATGTCGAGTTCGTCGGTGGCACCGGTCGCTACGGCATGCTCCGAGATCAGCTCTGGGAGCCCAGATACGTCTTCGCCGACCGCCTCTATTTCGCCGAGACCGGACAGGACGACACCGGCGCCTGGGTGGAGCTTAGGAGTCAGGGCGTCGGCGGCATGTTGTCCTTCACCCACATGAGCAAACGCGTCCACTTGCGCGCAGACAGCCCGGTGGTCAGGGTCCACTACACGCTCACCAATGACCCGAGCTCCCAGACCGACTACGCCTATGGCCTGTGGGCCCATCACTTCCTGGGGGGCGGGGAGCGTGGTGCCACGTACTTCTTCCCGACCACTCAGGGCGTGGTGGAGGAGCGCTGCCTGCCCGGAGAGGAGTTGGAGGTCTGGCACCGCAACCCGTCCCGGGGATGGACGGCTCTGGTGGGTGAGGACGGCGTGGGCCTGGCTGCGACCATGGACTACCGGGCCCTCAACTGCTTCTACATGTGGAGCGGGGTCGGCACGCGGATCCCGACCCTCGAGTGGCGGTACAACAGGGTGCCCGTCAGGGCCGGCGAGAGCTTCGAAACGGACATGACCTTCCTGCCTCTTGAGCCCGCCACCGCCCCTCGGCGCGTGGACGCCGTGCTGGGCAATGTGGTCGGTGCCATCGAGGCCATGCCGGGGCCCCAGAGAGGGGTGGCGGTGAGCATCACGCGCCCGGAGGCCGGACCCAGGGTCACCGGCACCGTCCAGGTTCGCGGCCTCCCGGACGGCGACTGGGAGCCCCTGCTGGAGCTTGAGCTCGAGGGAGCCGGGGCGAGCCTGTCCAATTGCCTGGTGCTCGAGAAGGAGGGGATGGACATTGCGGTTCGTTGCCTGGTCTCGCAGGAAGGAGAGCAGATCGGCTCCTTCGAGCGGGGCTTGTCACGCACCGGCGAGCCATTCGCGCTGAAGATGGATCCCGAGAGCGAGCAGATCGGTGACTCGGGGGCGGCCGCGGCCAAGGCCCTGCCCGGACACGAGCTGTCCACAGAAGTCGAGACCCCGCACTTCCCGTGGGCCAAGCCCTACTACAAGGGGCCCGTGCGCGCTCTGGTGCTGTGTGACGACCGCTACAGCCGCGAAGTCATCGAGCTGTGGCAGCGGCTGGAGATGGACTTCGAGTACGTCAAGTTCATGAGCACCCTGGACAAGGAATGGCTCTGGCATGGGGACCGCTCCATCCTGACCCTGGAGGCGGCGCAGGCGCGACTTGCCGAGAAGCTCAAGAGCGACTATGACGTGATCGTCCTGGGCGCCCTCAAGTGGGACCACCACTTCACCCCCGAGTTGCGGCAGACCATCGCCGAGAAGGTCCGAGCCGGCACGGGGCTGGTGTACATCGAGCCCGACGGGACGCAGGCCGATGACGAGCTGGAGGGGGTCTGCGGTGTCGCCGACAGCGAGAGCAGATCGCTGAACTGGTGGGGCAAGTGGGAGCCCGTGGCCGAGCACTCCATCGTGAGCGGCCTGCCGTGGGACATCATGCCCAGGACGCGACGCATGCCCTACGTCACGCAACCGCAGGGCGAGGCCCTGGCAACGGTCACCTCCAGCGGCGGCGAGCAGCAGCCGCTGATCGTCGCAGGACAACTGGGGCAAGGGCGGGTGGTGAGCCTCACGTATGACACCCTAACGCATATCCCCGGCTATCGGGGCTACTCGGCGCTGACGCCGGCCATCAGCTACCGGGGCAACTACAACCTCGTGGACGAGATGAGGGGCGTGACGTGGCAGTACTGGGAGCACTGGTGGGCGCTGCTGTGCCGCTGCGCCACCTGGGCGGCGCACAAGGACGCGGACATCCGCTTCGAGAGTCTCGCGGCCGACCTGCAGACCGGCAAGCTCACCGGGAGGCTTGTCGGGGAGGTGCCCGAGGGCGCGCAGGTCGAGGTCATCTACCGTGACCGCTTCTCGGCGGAGGTGGCCCGGGGACAGGCGGCGCTTGGGGCCGGGCAGGAGGCGACGACGATCACCGCCGAGCTCCCCGAGAGCCTCAGGGCCGGGCGGTGCTTTGCCGACCTCGTCCTGCGGGACTCGCAGAGGGCGTCCATCGCCTGGGCCGCCACGAGCTTCGCCGGCCCCGACACCCTCGCCTTCCGGAGCATCGCCGTGGGCGAGAAGACGGTGACGGCGGTGGAGGATTTCTGCCCGGCCGGGCAGCCGTGGCAGCGCCGATTTCGGGCCACCGAGCCCTTCCGCCTCGACTGCGAGGTGGCCCTGCAACTGCCCGTGACCGAACTCGTTACGGTGTCTGCGCGCCTCACCGACAGCCACGGCCGCCTGCTGGCCGCGCAGATCAGGCCCGTCACGGCCGACACAGGCAAGGTGAGCTTCGAGGCCGCGCCGGAGGTGCTGTACAACTGCGGCTACCGCTGGGAGGTGGAGCTGACGCGCGGCGAGACCGTGTGCGACACCGACCACGCGGAGTTCATCGTCGTGCCGCCGTACAACTGGGACCGCTTCACCTTCACCAGTTGGGGCGGCCAGTACCTGTGGCGCTGCCAGTACCTCTTCGACTTCGTCCGTCCCCGGGTCGAGGCGCTCGGGCTTGATGTGGCGATGAACGGGAGCAACGAGATAGGCACCGGCAAGGTCTGGTGGGATTACTGGCAGAACATCGAGCATAGCTACATGGGCGTCCTGAGCTACGTCGCCCCCGGGGTACCGGACTTCATGGATGCCAACCTCCCCAAGAAGGCCGCCGAGTACGCCAAGACCCACGACAAGAGCCAGTTGGTGCGTGAGCCCTGCCTCCACGACCCGGAGTACCTCAGCAAGCTGCGCGACGGCATCACCACGATTGTCATGCCCAGGATCGCCCAGTTCGGCCGGGCGTATGACTACTGCATGGGCGACGAGATGAGCCTGACGCACTACACCCGGTACTTCGACTACTGCTTCGGCGAGCACACCCTGGCGGCGTTCCGCACTTGGCTCCAGGGGCGCTATGAGACCCTGGAGACGCTCAACGCCGAATGGGAGACGGACTTTGCCGCCTGGGACGCCGTGATGCCCATGACCCTGGATGAGGTCAAGGGCCGCGCCAATGCGGCGCCCTGGGCCGAGTTCCGGGACTTCATGAACGACACGCTGGCGGAGTACTACACCATGGTCCAGGACACCATCCGCCGCACCGACCCACAGGCCCAGTGCGGGCTCTCGGGCACCCAGGAGCCCAAGCCCGGCAACGGCATGGACTGGTGGCAGAACTCCGGGGCCTTCAGCTACTACCACTCGTACAATACGGGCTGGTCTGACGAGATGCGCCGGTCCTTCGCGTCCGCGACCGGCGTGTCCCAGTCTCCCTACCGCTGCGGCTACTGGCAGGACGGGCGGCGCCTGGAGTACCAGATGTTCTGGTGCCTGCTGCACGATACCAAGGGCATCAGCGCCTGGACGACGCCGCTGTTGTTCTACGGCGATTTCACTACCAGTCAAGCGGGCAAAGACACGCAGGCCAATGTGCTGGAGATGAAGGCCGGGATCTGGGACCTGCTCCGCTCCGCCGAGAGGGAGCACGACGGCATCGCCATCCACTACTCCCACCCCAGCATCAACGCGGCACTTCTGGTCAACAAGGACACGGAGATCAAGGACGTTCGCGACGGCTGGGTGAAGCTCATCGAGGACCTCGGCCTGCAGTACGACTTCCTGAGCTACCAGCAGGTCGAAAGCGGGGCCCTTAACCCGCCGTCCGGCACGCAGGGGTCCTACCGGGTCCTGATACTCCCCGAATCGTTGGCTCTGTCACCGGCGGAGACCGAACAGATCAAGCGTTTCGTCCGCTCCGGCGGAGCGGTGATCGGGGATGTCGCCGTGGGGATCATGGACGACAAGTGCCGTCGGCAGAGCCCGGGGATGCTGGACGAGGTGTTCGGCATCCGGCGAGTGGGCGAAGAGACCGCGCTGCCGCTGGGCATCGCGGTGGAGGGCGCCGAGGGACGGATCAACATGCCCGCCGGTGAGGCCGGCGTGCGCTGCGCTCAGGGCGCCGCGGCTCTGGGACACGTGGTAGACACCGAGGTTCCGGCCCTCATCCGCCATGAGTACGGGGAGGGCAGGGCCGTCTACCTGAACCTCAACCTGAGCAACTTCGAGAACGAGCGACGGTTCGGGACCCCCTCGGAGAGGCTGCTGCGAGATGCGGTGATGGAGGCTCTGAGCTGGTGCGGGGTGGAGCGCAGGTACCCGATCGCGGCGCAGTCCGGCGCGGCGCCGCATGTGGAGCTGGTCCGGTACAGCTCCGGCCCCCTGGAGTACCTGGGCCTTCTGGCCGATCGGGACGACGAGGAGCCCACGGTGGCGCGAATAGCGCTGCGACGCCCCTGTCACGCCTATGACGTGCGTGCCGGCAGGTACATCGGACAGATCGAGGTGCTCACGGCGCCGCTGGAGCCCGGCGAGTGTCGGGTCTACTGCCTGAGCCAGGCGCCGCTGGGCACCGCGGCCCTGACCGTTGACAACGAGGCGAAGCCGGGCGGCGCTCTGGCGTACCGTCTCACCCCGCGCCCCGGCGCAGAGGGCGAGCGAGCGCTGTGGCGCGTGACGCTGCTTGGACCCAATGGGAAGGCGGTCGGCGAGTACGCGAGGAACATCCTGCTCGCCGCGGAGCCGGTGGATGGGACGGTGCACCTCGCCCTCAATGACCCTGCCGGGACATGGAGGCTCCAGGCCCGCTGCCTGTGCACGGGAGAGGTGCTGCAAAGGGAGGTCGAAGTGGGAGGGTGAGCAGAGAAGAGAGAGACGACGGGCGAACGTCTCATCACGCGGATCTGCCGAGGCGGGGTTGGTCTGCGACGGCGAGTGGAAGAGACGGCAAGGACGCCCTCCACACGATAGCGGCGCCCTCCTGCATCGCCCGCAGCAAGAGCACGAACACGTAGCCCAATACCAGAGCGAAGAGGTCACAGAAGATGTCAGACAAGAGCGAACTGCAGGCCACACTGGCCGTCAACGGCGGCGACAGGGCCCTCACCGGACTGGAGAGCCCCTCGCAACCCAAGGTCGGTATCGAGGAGTTCATGGAACTGGCGAGCCTGTGGGGGTTCAGCGATGCCGCCATGTCCGCCATCCGCGCCACCGTGGAGGGCGAGAGCATCGGCGGCGGCCCGCACCTGACCCGGTACTACAACCCGAAGCCTTCGCGGGTGGACGCCATGGAGGCTGAGGCCCGCGAGTTTCTCGGCGCCAAGTACGCCCTGGCCGTGCACTCCGGTACCTCCGCGCTCGAGACGGCCTACGTCGCCGCCGAAGTCGGCCCCGGCTGCGAGGCGATCGTCCCGGCCTACACGTTCTTCGCCACCGCCGCTGCCGCCGTCTCGGCCAAGGCCATCCCGGTCATCGCCGAGATCGATGAATCGCTGACCATCGACCCCAAGGATGTGGCCAAGAAGATCGGCCCCAATACGAAGGCCATCGTGCCGGTGCACATGAACGGCACCGTCTGCGACATGGACCCGATCATGGCGCTGGCCCGCGAGCATGACCTAGTGGTGATCGAGGACGTCGCCCAGGCCTTCGGCTCGCAGTACAAGGGCAAGCGCTGCGGCACCATCGGCACCATGGGCTGCTTCTCCGTCAGCACCTACAAGTACGTGGGGGCCGGGGAGGCGGGGCTTGTCACCACCGATGAGGAGCGCCTGTACATCCGGGCCCAGAACCACCACGATACCGGCGCCTGCTGGCGGCCGGATCGCTACGCCGAGGAGCGCATGGAGGGCGAGCTGTTCTGCGGCACCAACTACCGGCTCTCCGAGCTGGAGGGCGCCGTCAACCTGGTGCAGTTCCAGAAGGCACCGGCCCGACTCACCCGCCAGCGCCAGTCGTACAAGAACGTCGTCGATGCCCTGCGCCCCCACAAGGACATCGTCCCCCAGCAGGTGCGGGACCTTGACGGCCATGTGGGCTACACCCTGGCCTTCTTCGCCGCCGACTCCGAGCATGCACAGAAGCTGGCCGAGGCCATCAGCGCCGAGGGTGTCGGAGCCGCGGTGTTCACCGCCGGCGGCGCCCGCGACTGGCACATCTACAAGTACTGGGAGCACGTCCTGAAGCAGAAGAGCGCCAGCCACGAAGGCTGCCCCTTCACCTGCCCGTACTATGCCGGCCCCATGCCGCCGTACGCCGAGGACATGTGCCCGCGCACCCTGAACTTGCTGTCCCGCGGAGTGAGAATGGGCATCGGCGAATGGTGGACTGAGAAGGACTGCAAGCAGGTCGCCGCCGCGATCAACAAGGTCCTGGACGCCTACCACGAGGAGATCGAGGGCGCGCACTGGCACGATATCAGGCCGTAGCGCCCCGGGCCGAGGCGAACGACTCACCACAGAGACACAAAGACACGGGGAACGGCGGAGAACGGCACGCAACGTCTCACCACAGAGACACAGAGACGCAGAGAACGGCGATCGAGATGGGGGAGAGGTGCCGTTATCCGCCGTTATCCTGTCCGCCGTAGCCGTGATCCGCCGTTATCCTGTCCATCCTATTTGTCGTAGCCGTCATCCGCCGTTATCCTGTCCATCCTGTTCGCCGTAGCCGTCCGCCGTTGCCGCTATCCTGTCCATCCTGTTCGCCGGGAAGCGCCATGTCTCAGACCGCCCCGGGATCAGGGGGCGAACTGCAGCGCGTACAGGTCGGCATCGCGCATCGACACCCGCAGGCGCACGACCTGTCCCGCCAGGGCCCCGAGGTCTGCGCCCTCCCCCCAGCTCACTTCGTGCTCGATCTCATCCCCGTACAGCGTTTCGCTTTGGGCCATGGCAAAGCCCGGCAGCGCCTGCCCGGCCTGGTCGGTGAGCTCGAAGCGCAGGAACCCGGCCGCCGAGGTGCTGTAGTTCACCAGCAACCGAGAGCCTGTGAAGGTAAATGGCCTCGTGAGCATCTGCCCTCCGGGAACACCGGCGTTGAGCGAGACGAAGCCATCGGTGCGGAGTGTGCCCCGGCGGAGGCGGCAGGTGGGATGGCGGTAGTTCTCCACCCAGTATAAGGAGATCTCCTCCGCCGACAGGGCCACAATGCCGTAGGCCATGCCCATGTTGCGCTCGGTCCAGTTGTTGGGGTCGGGGCCGGGGCGGAGGAAGGCCTCCTGCCACATGTCGAAGTCCACGCCATTGCGGCTGCTCAGCAGAAGGCAGTCGGAGAGCCCGACTTCCTTGTGCTCGGCCTGCTTCTTCCGCGAGGGGATGAACCTCTTCGGGAAGGACAGGTAGATGTGCGGGGCCCGGGAGTAGGGGATCGTCGCGTTGGTGTACAGGTGAGTGGGCGGGGCATCGCCATACCGGCACCACTGCGGTTCGGTCCAGGTGAGGAAATCCCGGGATGTGCAGGTCTTGACGGTGCGCACACCGCCGGTGAAGTCGCGGAAGAAGGCCACGTACTGGCCGCGCAGCTCGTCATAGAAGGCCAGGTTCTGGGAGTCGAAGGCGCCGTCGGTGATCACCGGCTCCTCGGCCAGCTTCGACCAGTGCACGCCGTCGGCGGAGGCCAGTGCCAGCAGGGGGCCGCCGGCCAGGGCCTTGTACCTCTGCTCCGGGGTGCAGTCGGGATTGGGGTCCTTGAAAGGCGTCAGGTTGTGTGCGCCGTGTCCCATCCAGATGACGTTGTTGTCTTTGGAGCCGGCCACCTCATGGATGCCCAGGACGGGCCGGGTGAAGACGATGCCGTCGCTACTCTCGGCCACGCAGGCCACCTCCGGCAGCCCCTCATTGCCCGCGCCCCGGTAGTACAGGCGGACCTTGTCTTCGTCTTGAAACACCGTGACATAGAAGCTGACCGCACCCTCCCACGGCGCGTCGAAGCTCAGCACCACCTCGCGGGGTACCGGATGGTGCAATCGGCGCCTGAGGTCGCCCGAGGTGCCGTCGAGCATGAAGTCGTCGATGAACAGCTCACGGCGCGAGCCGATGTCCACGGGGGTCCTGGTGCCCGCGGTGACGGAGGCGGCGAAGGGGTCGGTGCCGCCCTCCACGCTAAGGGTGACGTCATCGGCGTCGAACTGCCCCGTGTCCGCCGTGTACGCGTACAGGAGCACCGAGACCTCGACGGCGTGCTCCGGACAGACCGCCACGGCCCGGGCCTCGACCCAGTCCTGCGTCGGGCCCTGGGCGCGTGCATGCGTCTCGGCGATGCGCTCTCCGGAGACGTCGTGGAACTGCACGTAGACGCCCGGCGCGCAGTTGTCCGCGGTGCGGAACCAGGCGCCGGCCGTGTAGGTGCCGCCCGGGCGTGCCGGGACGCGCGTCGATTCCACCGCGATCGAGTGCTCCGCGTCGGGGTCGCTGAAGCGGAGGTAGACCTCTCCGGTGCGGCCACCGTCGGCTCGGACCTCCACGGGGTTGCCACGCAGTTGGGTCCAGCCCTCCGGGACAGCCTGACCGTCCGCCCGGGTCTCGAAGCCGCCGTTGGCGAGAAGGTTGTCGGCGGAGCAGGCATTGCAGATGGTTAGGACAGCGGCAAGATGCAGTACGCCCATGGTCTCAGTCACTCCCCGCATATGGGTCTGACCTGGCTATCGCTCGTGAATGCCGGTTCGCGCGGGCTACTCCAGTTCTCCCGTGAAGCTGTCGTACCCCGTCATGTCGATTCGGGTGCCCTCGTAGGCCCAGTCGGCGCCCATCTCGCTGAACAGCTTCTGCTGCGCTGCGGCCCGGTTGATGAACCCGGTGATGTCCTCCATGGCCTCCCAGCCGATGCGCTTGATCCTGCCGGCGCTGAAGTAGGCGCCATTGATGGCCAGCGTGGCCTTGAGCGCCTCCTCCACCGGTGCCCACAGTCCCGGCGCCTGCTTCCGGATGCAGGCAATGAAGTTCTTGTGCACCTCGTCCCGGTCGGTGGGCCGGTCAAACACCACCTCCTCGCCGCTGTTGAGCCTCACCACCGCCCCTGCCGAGTCCCAGTCGGCCACGCCTTTGGTGCCGGTGATCTGCAGCGTGGTCACTTCGGGAAGCTCCAAAGCGCAGGTGGTGGCATAGAACGTGAGAGTGGCCTCACCCAGATCGGCCCGCAGACAGGCGAGGTCCTCTGTGTCGATATTGTCATGCACCGTGTATAGCTCGGCCTGCATATCCCGCACGGTGGCGTTACCGGGCTCTCGGGTACCCATCTGCAGAGCGCTGTTGACCAGGTGCACGGCCTGGTTCATCAGCACCCCGTCGAAGCAGGCACGGTCCTCCACGAAGCGCCGGCCCACCCAATCGGCCCGGGTGTAGTAGTCATCCGTGCGCTTCCAGGTCATCACGCCCACCACGCTGCGCAACTCCCCCAGCCCGCCGTCCATGATGAACTGCTTGAGGGCCGCCGAGTGCGGGAAGCTCATGTACTGGAAATCGACCCCCACAAGCAGGCCTTTGTCCTGAGCCAGCTTCGCCTCGGCCAAAGCGTCCTGTATGCGCACGGTCACGGGCTTTTCGCACATCACGTGGATGCCGCGCTCCAGACATCCCATGGTGTACTCGGCGTGGTAGTGGTGGGGGACGGCCACGGTGACGGCCTCGGGCTCAGTTTCCTCCACCATCTGCCAGAGGTCCTCAAAGAACGGCACGCCCCATTCCCGCAGCTCCTCGATGTGCGCGGCCTGGCGGTCGGGATAGCGGTCCGCCGCCGCGACGAATTCGTAACCCTCCAGACCGTGGATGACCTTGCGGTGGTACCCACCGATGCCTCCGACGCCGACCAGAGCGGTGCGAACGGGTCTCAAAGCAGACACCTCCATTGGGCTACCTGTAGGGCGCGGGCCTGTACCGCGCCGGCCGGGCGAAACCTGTAGGGCGCGGGCCTGTACCGCGCCGGTCCGGCCCGGCACCGGCGAGTGCCGAAGCCGCCTCCCCTGGCTCCTCGCCGGCTCGAACCCGGACAGTTTCGCCGCCGCGGACGGCGGGGCCTTCGTTCACGATCCCGAAGGGCGGGCGCCGGATCAGGCCGGCACGGCGGCCGCGTGCCGCGGCAAGCAGGTAGGCAGACGCGTCGCGCCGTCCGACGGACGACTCTTGACTCGAGCGCTCAGTCCCATCTCAGCGTCGCGTAACCCGGCAGACGATGGATGCCCGTCGGGGCGCATTGCACGGGTTCGGCAAACAGTGGCCCCTCAACCACCGCTGTATGAAACTCCCCGGCCTCCCCGCTCACATCCACACCCACGGAGCGCAGCTTCTCCAACACCGCCGGACACAGGCGCTCTCCCAGCAGGCTCTCGGGGACCGCGTCCAGGCGGACGGTGACGATGAGGGCCGAGAAGTCGGCGTCCAGGAACTCCGAAAGCAGCGCTTCGTGGTCCTCACGCCAGATCGGAAGGTGCGCCGTCATGTCCGCCGCGGCGCAGACGCGCTCTTCCCACTCCCGGTGTTGCTCCAGGTCGATGTCGCCGAAGACTCCGGCCCGGACGCCTTCGGCGCTCATCTGCCGAAGCCGGGAGATGAAGCGCTCTTCGTAGTCCTCCCACATGGCGGCTTCGAAGCAGATGGGCACCCCGATGGCCGCCGCCTGGGCCTCCAGCAGCCTGCGGGGCAGGCCGTGGGAGCGCGAGACATCAGCGCCCTCGGTGAGCATGCACAGCAGGAAGCGGGGCAGGCCCCATTGCCCGGTGGCCCGGTATGTGGCCAGGCAGCAGTCCTTCCCGCCACTCCACGAGGCGAAGTAATCCATGACACAGGCTCCCTGCAGGATAGGCCGGCAAGGCATCTGGGTTCGCCCGAAGCGCTCTGGCGACCTTCCCGATGCCCGCGATGGCTCTGGCTCACGCGAAGCTCCACCGTGCGTCTCGGAGGAAGGCGCCCGCCACGCCTGAGGCGAACCAACGGGGCATACGCCCCGGCACTCCCCTTGCCAGCGGAGGTCTCGTCCCGTGAGCAGAGCAACCGCCGCCCTCGTGGCCGTTCTCCTGCCGAGCTGTCTCAGTCTCGTGGCCGCGGATCCCATCGACCTCGACACCCTGCGCCAACTGCGCGCCGAAGCCGCTCACAGGCAGCGGCGGATCATCTTCAACAACGACGGCGATGACGTGATCTACACCAAGAAGGAGCCCACCGCCGAGGCGCTGCTGGCTCTGCGCACCACACCTCTGCTGGGGAGCCAGGTGGACAGCATCTTCTACAGCAACTCCCTGTGCTTCGGCCACGCACTGCACCGCAGCGAGGTGATGGAGCCCTTCACCAACACCGCGGACATGTTCGCGGACAACGGCCTGCCGCAGCTTCTGGAACGCGGCCTCGACCCGATTGCCGTGATGGCGCAGTTCGGCCGCGAGCACGGGATCGAGGTGTTCTGGGACATGCGGATGAACGACACCCACGATGCGATGATCGGGGGCTACGGGCCGCCTCTGCGGCCGACGCTGAAACTCCGGCACCCGGAGTACCTGGTGGGGGCCGCCGACAAGCAGCCCCCGCACGGCACCTGGTCCTCGGTGGACTACGCGGTGCCCGAGGTGCGCGAGCTGTGCTACCGGTTCTTCGAGGAGGTCTGCCAGAAGTTCGACGTCGACGGTGTGGAGATGGACTTCTTCCGCCATGCCTGTTTCTTCCGAAGCGTCGCCTGGGGCGGCCGGGCCGGCGAGGAGGAGTTGGCGATGATGACCGACCTGATGCGACGGATCCGCGCCATGACTGAGGTGGAGGGCATGCGGCGCGGCAGGCCGATCCTCATCGCCATCCGGGTGCCCGACTCGGTGGAGTATTGCCGCGGCATCGGCCTGGATGTGGAGGCGTGGCTCCGGGAGGGGCTCGTCGACATCCTCAGCGGCACCTGCTACTTCCGGCTCAACCCCTGGAGCACCCTGATCGAGCTGGGGCATCGCTACGGGGTGCCGGTGTACCCCTCGCTCAGTGATTCGCGCGTGCAGGGCCAGACGCGGTTCCAGCGCAATAGCCTGGAGAGCACCCGCGCCCGGGCGCTGCAGGCCTGGGACGCCGGGGCCGACGGGATCTACGTCTTCAACTACTTCAACCCCAGAGGGCCGATCTGGCACGAGCTGGGCGACCCGGCGGAGCTGCGCACCCGGGACAAGCTGTACTTCGTCACCAACCGGGACGGCAACCCACAGACGTACCTGGCCGGCGGCGCCGAGTACCAGACGGTGCCGATCCTCACTCCCAATCGTCCCTGGGCGGTGCCGGCCGATGAACCCGTGGAGACCGTGCTTGCCATGGGCGAAGACCCCGCCGCCGCGGCCGCCCGGAACCTGGACATGACCGTTACCTGCCACGTGCGCCTGCTGGGGGGAGACGACCTCACCGTGAGCTTCGGGGCACGGGTGGCACTGGACGGCGTCAGCCTC
>CAZXDD010000026.1:0-13754 GCA_964639415.1 uncultured Armatimonadia bacterium | reverse complement strand
TGGAGCCGCCCACCCGCGTGGATGACTGGCTGGACTTCGCCGTGCCCCCCGACTACCTGCAGCGCGGTGCCAACCGCATCGCCCTGCAGGCGAGAGCCGTCGCCGCTGATCCCGCCGCCGAGGTCTGGGCCGAGACCTATGAGGCCGGCGAGCTCCCGGCGGCGCCGTGGCAGAAGATGGGGTTTGGTCCGGGAACCGTGGCCGAGATCCAGGACGGCAAGCTGCTCATCGCCGACCGCAGCACCGAGGGCGGCAGCTACGCCTTCTTCCAGTACCCCTGCTTCATCCAGCCCGCCGATGAGACGGTGTTACAGGTCCGGCTCAAGCAGCTCGCGGGCTGGAGCAGCGTGATGTTCGAGAACGGCACCTCCGGGGAGGAGGTCCAGTTCTACCCGGACCGTGTGGTGGCCCGCCACAGTGGTCTTTCGCACGCGATGGACACCACCGATGGCTTCCACACCTATCGCGTGGCCATGCAGGGCGAGAGCTTCCGGGTGTATGCGGATGGGGCTTTGATCCTGGACGGCGAAGGCAAGTTCACGCGACCGGCGTGGAACGGTCGCAGCGGGGTGATGTTCGGGGCCAGCAATAGCCCCGGAGTGGGGGAGGGGCTGTGGGAGTGGGTGGGAGTGCGCAACCGCGCGGTGACGATGACGGACCTGGCGGTGTCGGTGAAGTACGCGGCGCGGTGAGGCCTCTGCCTTGCCGCTCGCGTGCGCCCGTCCGCCATGTCGAGCCGGCCGCCGCTGCGGCCCTGGAGGCCGCCGACCTCACTGCGGCGAAACCTATGGCGCGTTACTCAACCACGCCGGGAGGTTCGTCCCCATGCGTCCGCTCGCGATCTGTCTCTGCCTGTGTACGCTTTCCCTGGGCACGGCTTTCGGTGCCCCCGATCCGGTTGTACAGAACGGCGCCATGGACGGCGAGGCGGTGGATCAGTCCGAGGGCAAGGGGCTGCTGGTCACCGTCCCGGGGTGGAAGCCGGTGAACGCCGACCCCGCTCGTGGCGATCGGCTCGCGGTGGAGGCTTCCGACCGTTCCGACGCCGGGCAGTGCCTGCGCATCAAGACCTTCGGCAGCGACGCCGGGGTGTACCAGACGCTGAGCCCGCTCCAGCAGGGCACCGGCTATCTGGTCTCCGCCTGGGTGAAGCGCATCTCCGGCAGGCTCTCCCTGGTGGCCTACCCGCACGCCTGGGGACCGGCGGTCATGCGCCGGGCGGACGAGTCATCCGAGGGCTGGACTGAGCTCACTATCGGCCTGACCCCCATCGACGGCGGCGCCCATCTGTACCTGGTGGCCGCGCCACAGGCCGAGTTCCTCATCGATGACGTCCGGGTGCGGGTGGCGCCGGTCAAGGTGACCGCGCCCGTCGCGGAGGCCTACGATCTGGGGCCCCAGTGGCACTACAAAGCCGCGGTGGCCACACAGGACGACGCCGCTCGCGAGGTGCTGGCGCAGGCGGTGGCAGATGACGCCACCCAGACGCCGCTTTGTCCGCCTGTGAAGGCCCATGTCTCGCCGGGGTCGCCCTCCGTCGTGGCGTTCAGCCTCCCCTTCAGCGACGGGTCCGGCGGCTACACGCTCAAGGTGAGCGACGCGGCCACGGGCGAGTTCCTCGGGCAATCGACCCTGGTCCCGCAGCCGGTGAACCCCTGGGATGTGAGGTATCCATACAAGAACGCGCTCTTCGGCAGCCTGGGCTACCGCTGGCCGCTGACGGTCCGGGTGCAGGGAGCCTCCGTAACGACGGTGGCGGGCCTGCGCGCGGAGGTGGCGATCCAGGAGCTCTGTGGACGGACACTGCGCCGCTTCCCCGCGGCCTACATCGGCGGCGGCCTCCGAGTGCCCATCGACGGCAGTGGGCTTTCGCAGGGCTGTTACCGGCTGCAGGTCCGCGTTGAGGATGCCCGCGGCCGAGAGGTGCTGCGCGAGACGCAGCCGCTGAGAGTCTTGCCCGCGGTCGCCAACGAAGTGCTCTGTGGCCCCGACGGCCGGGTGCTCGCGGGCGGCAAGGCCTTCTTCCCCCTGGGCATGTACTGGGTCTTCGCCGACCCGGCCAAGTGGCTTCCGGGGCCGGACAGGGCGGATGACGAACTCCGCGAGCTTCGCGCCTGTGGCATCAACACGCTGCACAGCTACGCCTTCGAGCACAATGACGCCAACGATACCGACGACAATGCCCTCGCGTACCTGGACACCGCCGAGGAGTACGGGTTCAAGGTCCTGATGGGCCTGCGCCGCGACTGGTACCAGGGGGAGACCTTCGACCCGGCGGCCATCGAGACGCGCGTACGCCGGCTCATGGGCCATCCGGCGCTGCTGGCCTGGACGCTGTGGGACGAGCCGAACCTGGCCGACGAGCGCGCACGGCCGCGGGTCAAGGCGATGTACGACCTGATCGACCGCATCGACCCCTACCACCCGGCGATGCCGGTGTTCGCCGGCCCCAGCGCCGGGGGCTTTCTGGACTGCTGTGACGTGCTCCTGTACGACAACTACCCCGGCCCGGGCGGCGCCGCGCAGGTGACGCAGACCATGCGGCGAGCGAAAACCGCCTTCCCCCAGAAGCCCGTCTGGTTCGTGGCCCAGGCTTTCCGCTGGCCGGGCGGAGAGCTGCCCTCGGCTCAGGACATGCGGGACTACTGGCGCAACGCACTGGACGAGGGGGCGCAGGCGATCTTCTGGTACAGCTACGGAGGCGACGGCAGGATCTGGGACAGCGTGCGCCAGGACGACGCCCACTACGAGAGGTTCCAGAGGATCAACGCCGAGCTGGCCCGGAGGGTGGGGGAGATGCCGGGGGAGGTGACTTCCCGCGGGCGAAAGGGCCCGCGCGTGATGGGGGTGAGCCCCGTGCCCTCAGCGTTCTAACCCGCGGCATCGAGGCGCTCACTCACCGCGCTTCCGTGCCCGCGGGTCTCCATGCCCGCGCGGTGGGCAGAGCCATGCAACGCCGGAGACCAACCCACTGCAAGCCTACTCGTGCCGGCGCGGTCCTGGCCGTTCCTACTCCCGCACCCACTCGAAGTAGACCACCGCGTCACCCGGCGCGCTGAAGTCCACGAGCGCGGCAACGCTCACCACGTTCGACCCTGCCCAGGAGGTTCCGGAGGCGGCGAGGAAGCGCGAGGCGCGCTCCGGCTGCCATTGCCTGAGCTCTCCGCCCCGCCAGCGAGACCAATCCGGCCGGGCCTGGGCTGTGGGGCCCTCGTCGAAGATCGGCTGCGAGAGGAACTGCCGCGCCGAAGCCTGTGGCATGAGGATCACCGCCCGGGCCGTTCCCTTCCAGCCCCCTTCCCCACGGCCTTCGAGCAATCGCGCATCCTGTGGGAATCTGACGGCGGTCAGACCGGTGAGTCCGTGGAGGCTGCCGACAGGCGGCGCCGTCGTCCACAGGCAGTGGGCGCCACAGAGTGTCAGCAGGGCCGCTCCGGCGACTCCGAGGCCCGCCAGGGCCAGCCAGCGTCCCGGCCGCATGCCCTCCGCCTGGCAGCACACCGCCGCCCGCGCCCCCGGAGTCCGCCACGCCGTGACCGATGCCCAGAGGGCCGCGGCTCCCGCCACCCACCAGCCCCAGGCCATTGCTCGCCACAGCTTGCCCTGTAGCTCAGGGCCCCCCACCGGGAAGGGGCGCAGGTCGTAGCGGGCGATGCTGTCGGGGGTCAGGCCGCGAAAGCCCAGCAGGAGCATGCGCAGGTACTGTACAGGCGTGGTGACCGCCGCCACCAGCACCAGCACGGTAACGGCCCAAAACACCCACGGATGCCGGAAGCGGAACTCGGCCAAGAACCATCACCCTGCAACTGCGCCATGGTAGCATCACCCTTCTTCGGCAGACCCCCGCGTGTGACCTCCGGTCCGGCCGGTGCTTTCGATGTGTGCGACCCTCGATTGCTCTCTCGCTCTGTGTCTCGTCGGTTCTGGCGCAGGTCTTTCGGGCTCTCTCATGGAACCGCCCTGTGACACCAGACTCCAACGAGGCCCTCCATCATGATACCCGCACGCGTACTTCCGGCCCTTTGCGCCCTCGCCGCGCTCG
The DNA here is from genome assembly GCA_964639415.1 of uncultured Armatimonadia bacterium. Classification (GTDB taxonomy): domain Bacteria; phylum Armatimonadota; class Zipacnadia; order Zipacnadales; family JABUFB01; genus CAYRFY01. Next base: position 9,712 of record CAZXDD010000026.1, on the reverse strand, counting down.
GCTACTGCCACGCCCAGGAGCCCTCCATGAACCCGAACACCGATTGGTTCGCCCGCGCCGGCTACGGGGTGTTCGTACACTACCTCGACGGGCTGCAGAACGATTCTGAGCGCATCAACAGCTTGGGGCGGCAGACCTCCTGGGACGAGTGTGTCCGTGAGTTTGACACGGAGCTCTTCGCTCAGACCATGGCGGAGGCGGGTGCGGGGTACGTCATCTTCACAGTCATGCAGGTGACGCGTCACCTCATCGCACCCAATGCCACTTATGATCGCATCACCGGGTACAAGCCCGGCGAGGCCTGCAGCACGCGGGACCTCATCGAGGACCTCTACCAGTCTCTTAGCAGAAGAAACATCCCGCTGATGCTGTACTGGACGGGAGACGGCCCCCGCGCCGACCCGCAGGCCGCCCCGGCCTTCGGCTGGCAGAGCCCGGTCACGGTGGACTTCGTGAGCAAATGGGCCTCCGTCGCCCGGGAGTACTCCCAGCGGTACGGGGAGAAAGTGGCCGGCTGGTGGGTGGATGGGTCGTATGAGTTCATCGGTTACGACGACGAGACGCTGGGCATCATGGCCGCGGCGCTGAGGGCCGGCAACCCCAGGAGCATCGTGGCCTTCAACCCGGGTGTGGAGGAGAAGGTCAACGCCTACAGCAGGCACGACGACTACACCTGCGGCGAGCAGAACCGCTTCCTCGACATGCCCTCCGGCCGCTTCATCGAGGGGGAGCAGTGGCACATCGCCTCGTTCCTGGGCGCAAGCTGGGGACAGGCGGGCTGCCGATACGGCAAGCGCGAGCTGGCCGAGTACGTCTTCGATGTCCACGAGCGTGGCGGGGTAGTCTCCATCGACGTGCTGCTGTACCGGGACGGCGCGCTGGATCGCTCGCAGCTCGAGGTGCTCAAGGCCGTGCGGCAGCAGCTTGGGAGCGGCAAGGCCTATCCGCCGGTGCCGCCGGGCAACCTGGCCTACCGCAGGCAGTCCAGCCTCCTGAGCCTGGACGGCTCCCACGAGCTGGAGGTGAACGGCGGCGTGCATTTCCCGCGCCTGGGGGTGGACGGCAACCCACAGACCACGGCACTGGCGGGGGGGCAATGGCCGTGGACCTACGAGGTCGATCTGGTGGACACCGTCCCGGTGCGGCGGATGAAGATCACCTTCGGCGGCGGCTATGCCACGGAGTTCGAGTTTCGGCTCTCCGAGGACCGCAGTACGTGGACGACCGTGGCCGCCAGGGCGGACCACGACGGCAGTCCCTTCGAGGCGGAGTTCGAGCCGGTGAGGGCGAGGTACGTGAGGGTCTGTGCCATCAAGCCCGACGGCCCGGGGCAGAAGGGCTCCCAGATGTCGGTGGCGGAGCTGGAGGTGTACCGATAGGGGGAGGGCGCGCCTGTCGTGAGTGTGGCGCGCTCTCCAGCCCGCCGTCGTTGACGTCGGGCGGGTAGAGGTGCCAAGCGTGCAGCCGGTGCGACGCTTGCGTCGCCGCAACCCGGCCCGGACGTCCGCCGCTGTCGTGCTCAACCGCCCGGCATGGGCCCGCAATGCCGGGGTCACGCCCTCAGCGACAGCGCTGCTCGGGCGCATCGAAAGCCCGTAGACCCGGCGCAATGACAGGCGCAGCGCCAGAAGCGCAGGTGACCACGTGGCACCTAGATCAGGCACAGAACTGCTCATCGTGGACAACAGCGACCAGGACTGGAAGGTCCGCACCTACCTTCACGACTGGTGTCAGCTCTCAAAGGCTCTGGACATCGCGACCGGGTACTTCGAGATCGGGGCCTTGCTTGCCCTGGACGGCGAATGGCAAGCGCTTGACCATGTCCGCCTTCTCATGGGCGACGAGGTGACTCGTCGCACCAAGGCCGCCTTCGCGGAGGCACTGCAGGGGATCGCCGCGAAACTCGACGCCAGCATTGAGGCAGAGAAGGAAGCCAACGACTTCCTGCGTGGTGTGCCCGCGGTTGTTGACGCCCTGCGCTCCGGCAAGATTGCCTGCCGAGTGTATCGTCGCGAGAAGTTCCACGCCAAGGCCTACATCACCCATGCCCGGCAGGCCGTGATCGGCTCATTTGGGCTCGTGGGCTCCTCGAACTTCACATATCCCGGCCTCGTGGACAACGTTGAACTCAATGTCCAGCTCACGGGTGCGCAGGTCGGGATCCTGCAGGACTGGTATGAGCGTCACTGGGAAGAGGCCGAGGACGTCACAGCCGAGGTCCTGCGGACCATTGAACGCCACACTCGTGAGTACACGCCATTCGAGGTCTACGCCAAGGCCCTCCAGGAGTTTTTCGAGGGCTATCAGCTCTCGCCAACGGAATGGGAGCAGACAGAGTCGCGGATGTACCCGGTCCTGGATCGGTACCAGCAGGACGCCTACCAGCGGATGCTCAGTATTGCCGCCACGCACGGTGGCGCCTTCCTCTGTGACGGTGTGGGGCTTGGGAAGACCTTCGTAGGCCTCATGCTGATCGAGCGCCTTGTGGTCCACGACCGCAAGCGTGTGGCTCTGTTCGTCCCCAAGTCGGCTCGGGCGGACGTCTGGGAGCGCGACCTCAGGCGCTACCTGCCCCACGTGGGCGGCACCAGCGGCGGTGACTTCAGCAACCTGGTCATCTTCAACCACACGGATCTGGGGCGTGCAGGCACCTTCCCCCAGCGCCTGCAACGAGTAACTGAGTTGGCCGACGTCGTCCTCATTGACGAGGCGCACCACTTTCGCAATCCGGGGAGCGCCGGGACACGGACCACGCGCCCCTCGCGCTACCGCCTGCTGTACGACCTCATCGGCGGCCCCGGCGGCACGAAGCAGGTGTTCATGCTGACGGCCACGCCGATCAACAACCGTCTGGACGACTTCAGGCACATGGTCGAGCTGTTCTCTCGGCGAAAGGATGACTACTTCGCGCGCCCCCCGCGATCCCTCGGCATTCACAACCTGCGGGCTCACTTCGTTGCCCTGGAGCGAGATCTGCGCGCCGCCACAGGGGGGGCGGAGGAGCCGCGGGAGACGAACATCGCCGAGGCCGAGCGCACCCTCACTGCCGACCCCCTCTTCGGCGAGCTGGTGGTGCAGCGCAGTCGGGCCTATGTGAAGAAGAGCCAACTGCAGCAGGGCGCGTCTCTGGCGTGCTTCCCCACCCGCGAGCCCCCGCGCGTTGCGGACTACTCCGTGAAGGCCACCTACGGCCGCCTGCTTGGGTCCGTCGAGAAGGCGTTCTCAAAGGAGAAGCCGCTCTTCAGCCTGGGCATCTACTACCCGTTGGCCTACTACAGAGGACCCAGCACCGACGTCGACCCTCTCATGGAGAACCGGCAGAAGCAGGTCGTTTCGCTCATCCGCACCCAGTTCCTGAAACGGTTTGAAAGCTCCGCCCGCGCCTTCGAGCGGTCCTGTGAGCGACTGCTACTGAAGCTCCTGACCTGGGCCACGCGTCACAGCGAGACGAGCAATGAGCGCCGGCGTCTCGACACCTGGCGGCTGCAACACGAGGAACTCGTCGGCTACGTCCAGCAACACCAGCTTGAGCTGCTGCCCGACGACCAGGACGCCGAAGAGGACCTCATCACCGAAGAGATGCTGGAGGACGTGGACTATCTTGCCCGCGACGACTATGGCGTGGAGGACATCCTCGCGGACACATTCCTCGATCTGGACCAGATCGCCGAGTTCCTGGACGAGCTGCGCCGCTTCAAGCCCGCCAATGACGACAAGCTGAAGGCTCTGGTGAAGCTGCTCAAGGGCGACTCTGTGCTCAGCAGCGACAAGGCGCTCATCTTCACCGAGTATGCCGACACTGCCCGTTACCTGCGGGACCAGCTTGTCGCCGCTGGCATCGAGGGGGTGGAGGAACTCGACAGCGACAGCGACCGCGACCGCAGCGATGTGATCGCCCGCTTTGCACCCTACTACAACGGAGGCAGCAGCCCGGAACTGGCAGCCCAGGGCAAGGCCGAGATCCGCATCCTGATCTCCACAGACGTGCTGTCCGAGGGGCTGAACCTCCAGGACGCAACCCGGCTCATCAACTACGACATCCACTGGAACCCCGTGCGCCTCATGCAGCGCATTGGTCGCGTGGACCGCCGCATGAACCCCGAGACAGAGACGCGAATGCTCGCAGACCACCCCGAGCGCGAGCCCCTGCGCGGCAAGGTCGTCTACTGGAACTTCCTTCCGCCCGAGGAGCTCAACGTCCTGTTGGGTCTGTACCAGCGTGTCTCCCACAAGACCCTCCGCATCTCACGGACCCTGGGCATTGAGGGCCGGCAACTTCTGACACCCGAAGACGACTACGAGGCCCTGCGTGAGTTCAACGAGGCCTACGAGGGCACCACGACGCCGGTTGAGGAGTTGCACCTGGAGTACCAGGAGCTCCTGCAGCAGCACCCCGACCTTGAGCCGCGACTGCGGGCGTTTCCCGGGCGTGTCTTCACCGTCAAGGAGCACCCGTCGCCCGGTGCCCGGGCGGTCTTCCTGTGCTATCGCATTCCCAGACCCGACCGCTCGGTGACCGCCGGAGGCGACATCCCCTGGACCGAAGCCGCCGGAGAGACGCGCTGGTGCCTGTACGACCTCGCCACCGAGACCATCGCAGGTGACCCGCCCGCCATCGCCGACCTCATCCGCTCGGTCCCGGAGACGCCCCGACGCTGTGTCGTCGAACAGGCCACACTTGCCGACATCCGCCGCAAGGCGGACCGGCACATCACCCAGACCGTGCTGAAGAGCCTCCAGGCCCCGGTCGGCGTCAAGCCCGTCCTCAAGGCCTGGATGGAGCTATCGTAAGGGGGAGCGCCCATGGACCAGACCCATCGTGAGCGACTTCGCGCCGTGAAGACGTTCCCATCCCTCGTCAAGTACCTGCGCGACGAGCTCGACTGGCCCATAGAGTCTGATGACTTCGACGACCTGACCTTCGACTACCGCCCGGAGGAGCTGGGCGTTGACCCTAAGGCGGCCGCCAAGATCGAGGAGATCAAGCAGCTCCGGCCCCTTGTGACCAATCAGCCCTGGGGTATCTTCTTCGTCAAGTTCGAGCCGCGCCGCCTCCCCGTCGTCGCTCTGCGACGCATCTTGCGCTCTCTGGTCGTCAGGAAGCGTCAAGACCCCTCTCGGGCCGGGCAAGCCACCTGGCAGCTCCACGACCTCCTCTTCATCTCGGCCTACGGGGAGGAATCCGAACGCCAGATCACATTCGCCCAGTTCTCCGAAGACCCCGAGACCGGCGACCTCCCCACGCTCCGCGTCCTCGGGTGGGACGACACCGACACCCCCCTCCACCTCGACCACGTCCACCGCGACCTGCATGAGAAGCTTTGCTGGCCCGACCACGACGCCGACCACGACGCGTGGCGCGAACAGTGGTCCTCGGCCTTCACCCTCCGCCACCGCGAGGTCATCACCACCTCGAAGCAGATGGCCCTGCGCCTCGCCGACCTCGCCCAGGTCATCCGCAAGCGTGTCAACTCCGCACTCGCCGTGGAGACGGAGCACGGGCCCCTGCGCAAGCTCATGAAGGCCTTCCAAGAGGCCCTCATCCACGATCTCACCGAGGACGACTTCGCCGACATGTACGCGCAGACGGTGGCGTACGGCCTGCTGTCGGCGCGGGTCTCCCGACCTGCGGGGCTCGTGGCTGACGACATCGGCCTCATGGTTCCCGTTACCAGCCCCTTCCTCCGCGAACTGCTGGAGACGTTCCTCCACGTCGGCGGCCGCCGTGAACTCATGGACTTCGACGAACTCGGCATCAACGAGGTGGTGCAGACCCTCCGCGACGCCAACATGGAGGCGGTCCTTGAGGACTTCGGGAACCGCAACCCTCAGGAAGACCCGGTCATCCACTTCTACGAGCTGTTCCTCAAGGAGTACGACCCCCACAAGCGCATGAAGCGCGGCGTCTTCTACACGCCCCGCCCCGTGGTGTCCTTCATGGTCCGCAGCGTCGACGAGATCCTGCGCAGCGAGTTCGGCCTGACCGATGGCCTCGCCGACACTACCACGTGGGGAGAGATGCTGGCACGGCGCCCGGACCTGAAGCTGCCCCAGGGCGCGAAGCCGGACGAGCACTTCGTCCAGATACTCGACCCCGCCACCGGCACCGGGACCTTCCTGGTGGAGGTCATCGAGGTGATCCACAACACGATGGTCGCTAGGTGGCGAGACGAGGGCTGCCGCCGGGAGCAACTCGCAGAGCGCTGGAACGAGTACGTCCCAAAACACCTGCTTCCCCGGCTGTTCGGCTTCGAGTTGCTGATGGCGCCCTACGCGATCGCCCACATGAAGATAGGGCTCAAGCTGGCCGAGACCGGCTACTTGTTCGGGTCGGACGTACGTGTAGGGGTCTACCTGACGAACGCTCTGGAGCCGGGGGAGGTGCGCTCGGCGGTCATGTTCGAGGGCATGATCGCGGAGGAGGCGAACGCGGCGGCAGTAGTGAAGAGGGAGAGGCCTACCATGGTGGTCATTGGGAACCCGCCGTACTCGGGCGTGTCAGTCAACGCCAGCGAGCGCGAGCACGTGGGCGAGACAGGGAAGGTGAAGAGGGACAAGACATGGATCGGTAGCCTCATCGAGGACTACAAGGTCGTCGACGGCAAGCCACTTGGCGAGCGGAAGCACTGGCTGCAGGACGACTACGTGAAGTTCATGCGACTTGGGCAGTGGCTGGTCCAGAGGACAGGCGTGGGAGTGCTGGCTGTTATCACAAACCACAGCTACCTCGACAACACGACCTTCCGCGGTCTGCGCGCGTCGCTACTCAGCTCTTTTGCCCGGGTTCAGGTTGTGGATCTCCACGGGAGCGCCAAGAAAGAAGAGGCTGTGCCACAGGGCGTAACGGATGAGAACGTGTTCGACATTCAGCAGGGCGTGGCCATTGGCTGCTTCGTCAGGTCGTCTGCACCCACGCAGACGGCGGGGATCACACATAGTGAGCTATGGGGAGCGCGTCAAGCCAAGTACTCGCAATTCCTCTCCAGGGCAGTGCCTACAAGGGCGCTGCTCACGCCGCAGGCACCGGACTACTACTTCGTGCCGCGCACAGACTCATTCCAGGCCGAGTACGCCGGAGCTTGGGCGATCGACTCGGTCTTCGGCGTGCGTAGCACCGCGATCCAGACGTCGAGAGATGCCTTCGCCATCGACCTCGATCGGGATGCACTTGAGTCCAGGATCGCGGAACTCGTTGACGAAGGCACCACCGACGAAGACCTCCGGCAGCGGTATGGGCTTGAGGATGGACGAAACTGGTCACTGCCGGCCTGCAGGAGGGCGCTGCGCGCAGACCCAGCCCCGATGAAGCGGGTCGTGCCCATGGTCTACCGCCCGTTCGATACCAGGTACACCCACTACGGGGAAGCGCTGATGAACTGGCCACGGCGCCAGGTCATGGACCACATGACACGCCCCAATCTTGCCCTGTTGGCACCGCGGCAGTTGGCTTCGACGGGGTTTCGGCATGTTCTCTGCTCAAGCCAGATTGCCGAGATGTGTGTGATCTCCGCACGAACCAAGGAGCAGAACTACGTTGCCCCGCTCTACCTCTACCCTGATGCGGGCTCCTTCGAGGCTGGCGGGGTGCGCCGCTCGAACCTCAGCCCCGCCTTCACCGCCTCGCTTGCCCGTATCCTCGGCCTCCGCTCTCTGCCCGACGGCACGGGCGACCTAACTACCACCTTCGGCCCGGAGGACGCCTTCAGCTACATCTACGCGGTTCTGCACTCGCCCAGCTATCGCGAGCGCTACGTCGACTTCCTGAAGATCGACTTCCCCCGCATTCCTCTACCCGGCAGCCGGGAGCTGTTCGCCGGCCTCTGTGCCCGGGGGCAGGAACTCGTGGACCTGCACCTGCTGCGCTCGGAGGCCCTGGACCACACCCCGGCCCGCTTCGAGGGCTCCGCGCCGCCGCAGGTGGTCAAGGTCAGCTACGACCCCGATGCCGAGGCGGTGCGCATCAACCCGAGTTGCCGTTTCGTGGGCATCGCGCCGGAGGTGTGGGGGTTCCACGTGGGCGGCTACCAAGTGCTGAACAAGTGGCTCAAGGACCGCGGCCCGAAGAAGGGCAACCCCGGGCGGGTGCTGACCGAGGAGGACCTGCGCCACTACTGCCGGGTGGTGATGGCCTTGCAGGAGACAATCCGGCTGATGTCCGAGATAGACGAGACCATAGAAGCCCACGGCGGCTGGCCGGGGGCGTTCGCGAGCGGGGGGCAGGGGCGATAGCCAGAAGGGAACTGCCCGCTGTGTTGACGCCGGCGCGTCAGGGTGGCGCCGGTCGTGGGCCGTTTGGCGGTTCCGTCGGCCGGGGTGGCCAATCGGCGCTCTTGCGCTCCTGTGCGCCCGATCGCTTCACCTCACCGGCTCGACGAGTGCTGCAGGCGACGGTGGGAAGACGCCTCTGTCCATGGCACTGTAGATCCGGGGGCGGCCATGGCTAGGCGGCGATCTCACGAGCGACGGGACGTCGCGTCAGGCCGCTACCGTCCTCTCGCCGTGCCGTGCCCCTTCGTTGGCACGTCTGGCAGCACCTTGGGCCTTGCCCCGCCTCCCGCGCTCCTGTATGCTTTGGGTGTCTGGTTCGCCGTGTTCCGCGACTTGCCCGCAGATCGAGGTGCCCGTCATGCCTAAGCCCTTTGACGTCGCCCGCCCCCGACTGGAGCGGCAGTACCTGGATGTGGAGTTTGATCCCCGATCCGGTCTCTCTGTGGAGGAGCTATCCGTTGAGCTGCAAAGGCACCGTGCCGAGAATCCGGACGAACCGCGGATCCTGACCCGGGCCTGGCTCTTCTCCCTGCTGTGCAACAGAGCCCGCATTGCCCTGGACCCGGACGACTACTTCGTGGACAAGCTGGACCACGGCAACCTGCTGGTGGCGTTGCGGGATGAGTGGCGGGCGGAGGCGGAGCGCGAGGAGTTCGCGGGCGACCCGGCACCGATCCCGGGGGCCTGGGGGGCGGGGCTGGACACGGGGCACACATGCCCGGACTGGCCGAACCTGCTGAAGTTCGGCTTCACCGGCCTGCGCGACCGCGCCGCCCGGCGTGAGGGGGTCTTCTACCAGGCGGTCGCAGTAGTCTACGACGCAGCCGCCGCGCTGGCCCGGCGTTTCGCCGAGGCTCAGCCCGGCTCGGCGGTGGCCGCTCTGGCCGAAGGGCCGCCCCGGACCTTCCACGAGGCCCTCCAGATGCTGTACCTGCACCACGAGCTGCAGGAGATGGAGAACGGCTACTCGGTGCGCTCCATGGGCCGGTTCGATCGGGAGCTTTGTCCCTTCTACACGGCGGACCTCGCCGCCGGGCGCCTGACCCGCGAACAGGCCAAGGAGCTGCTCAAGTATTTCTGGGTGAGGTTCTTTGCCAGGACACAGGGCAGGATGTACGGCAAGGCCTTCCTCTTCGGCCCGGAGGTCAACGAGCTTTCCTACCTCGTCTTCGAGGTCTACCGGGAGATGCGGATCGTCGACCCCAAGCTGCACTTCCGCCTCGGGGAGCACACTCCGGAGGACTTCGTGCGGCAGGTGGTGGGCTGCATCCAGGCCGGCTGCACCGGTGTAGTGACGGTCAACGACGCGGCCCAGGTGGAGATGCTGCGCCAGAACGGCAAGAGCGAGGCTGATGCCCGCGATTACGTGCTCATCGGCTGCTATGAGCCCGCGGTGCTGGGAGATCGGAAGAGCGTCGTGTAGGGAAAGAGTGTAGGATAGGGT
>CAZXDD010000025.1:0-27491 GCA_964639415.1 uncultured Armatimonadia bacterium | reverse complement strand
TGTCGATCCCGGAGGACATCAAGATCGGCGGGGCACGTCAGACAGCGGGCGCGCAGAAGACCTACACATGGCCCGTCCTGGCGGAGAGGTCGGCAGGCCGCCTGTTGACGGCCTCGTACTTCCTCAAAGGGATCAAGTGGACCGCCTCGTACACTCTGACCCTCGACGCGGCTGCGGGCACCGTGGACCTCGTCGGCAAGCTGCACCTGACCAATGACAGCAAGCTCCCGCTGAAGAGCGCGTGGCTGCAGTTGTGCGCGGCACCGGTGGGAGTGCTCGGAGCCCTGGATGAGGCCGAGGGCGACGTCCCCAGCGGCACCTACCTCGCCCTGCAGGACTGCACGCTGGAACCCGGCAGGCAGAAACGCATCATCTTCTTCCGAGCCGAAGACCTGCCCTTCCGCATCCTGCACCGGGCCGACCCGGAAGCGTACAAGACGGAGGTCCGGAGCTACCTCCTGGTGGACCTGTCAAAGCTCGCGGTGCCCGCCACGCTACCCACCGGGCACCTGGAGGTCTATGAGCGCACAGCGGCCGGCCGCATGCCCGTTGTCGGCACGGACCTGGTCCACGCCGCGGACAAGGAGACCGAAGTCTTCATCGGCTCTCAGCCCAACGTGGTGTTCGAGCGCACGGTGACCAACACGCGCAAGACCGACGTGGAGTTCGACCGTCTCGGCCGCGTCTCCGGCTACGACATCACCGACGACCTGGTGGCCGTCTTCCGCAACCGTACCGGGACACCGCTCGAGCTGGAGCTGATCGAGAGGGTGCCGGGCAAGTGGGACTGCACCACAGACCCCGCGCCCACGAAGAGGGAAGCCAACGAGCTGCGCTGGACGCTGAAGATGGAACCAGGCGCGGAGAGCCAGGTGTCTTTCACCATCGTGCGCCGCACCGGCTCACGGGCGGACTAGTTCCATCGGGAGGGTGGCAGATCGCCTGTCGGGCTCACGCGGATAGGGTGCAGGCCAGACGGGACGGCGGGAGGGCCGCCGGGCGGACGTCAACTGCGCCTCACCCCCCGACCCCATCTCCCTTACTCGTCCCGCTCCGCGGCTCCCGCAGGGAGCGAGGCCGTTGTGGTGCGGTGACCTGTGCGCCGCCGCCGTTGGTCGTTGGTGTTGGAGGAGTCACTCGGCGCGGTACAGGCCCGCGCCCTACAGAGCGCCACCGCCGTTGGCCGTTCCGCGCCACGAACCACGCGCCACGGTCGTTCCCGCCCCGCCCGCGTCCCCTATTCCACACTCACCTCATCCACGTAGAACACCCCCGGCTCGACGCCCATGCCGGCGAATCCCACCCACGTGCAGTTGGCGAAGCCGTCGCTGTAGAAGCGTAGCCCCTCCACCACCTCGGCCTCCCCCAGACGCACCGAGTACGTCTTCGCCATGTCCGGCCCCTCCTCGAACCGCACCTTCACCGCGAGCCAGTGGCCCAGCTCGTATCCGCCGATGGTGCGCCACTGCGGGCCATCCACAGCCTGCACGGAGCCATCGGGCAGGAAGCGCAAGTGCGGGCCGGTGATGTACTTTGTGCCGGCCGGCCAGTCGCGGAACTCCAGGTCAAACTCCACCGGCTGCTGCGCGTCATTGCGCACGCTACAGGTCATGTTCACCACTCCTGCCCCCGGCAGGCGTGCCACGAACCAGTGGGGCTTCCAGACGTTGGAGGCCTCGCCCTCCACCAGCTTGAGGCAGCGAACACCTGCTGCGGGCTGCCGGTCTGTCACGGTGACGCTGGTGGCGCCTTCGGCGGCCGCGCTGCCCTCGGGCATCTCGCCCGGCTCGTACTGCTCGAAGTCCTGCACGATGATCTTGTCGGCCTCGAGGTCCGGCGGTGGCGCGGTCTCGACGGCGCGATGCACGATGCTCTCGGCGAGCCTCACCCACTCTTCCGAGCCATACACACCCACAAGGCTCAGGTCGATGGGGACAAAGCCCAGCGCCAGGGCCGGCGAGTTGTCGCGAAGGCGGAAATCGCGCCCCGGCGCGTCCACAAAGCCCGGGTCGGAGACGATGGAATGCAGGTCCCGTCCGATGGCCTGCCATTCGGCGAAGCTTGCGCCGTTGAAGTCCGCGCCTTCTTCATCCTCGCTGAAGTAGCAGTTGTAGTCGGAGGCGAACTTGCTCTCCGGCGCCCAGTTGCTACCCCACAGCATGCGCGGGTTCTCGTTGTAGACGATGTTGCGTTCAATGGTGGCGTGCAGGTCCTGGTCCGGCTCGTGATCGGCGTTCCGCATGAGCTGGCCTTCGGCGGAGTAGGCGAAGATGTTGTTGCGGGCGATGTCGCCGTAGGGGTGGCTGTAGCAGTGCAGGTGCAGACCGCCGTCACGGGTGTCGTAGACGATGTTGTTTTCGATGACGATCTCCGAGCTGCCGGCGTCCAGGTAGATGCCCCACCCGCCGTAGCCCTGAGTCCCGCGCTCGAAGCGGGTGACATCGTGGATCAGATTGTGGTGCAGCACCGTTCCGGGTGATACTCCGAGGGTGTAGATGCCCCCGATATCGTTGAGCACACCGTTGCCGATATGGTGGATGTGGTTTCCGCCCACCTCGTTGTGGTGGGTGTAGGCCGGGTCCCGCCCGCTCCAACTCCAGCCCAGATGCACGCCCACCCAGCTCAGGTCGCAGATCTCATTGCGGGTGATCCGGTTGTAGCCGGCGCTGCCACCCAGGAACACGCCGCAGGCCGAGGCGAAGATGTGGCCGCCGTCGTGGATGATGTTATTGTCCACCGTGTTGTCCGCCGTCAGGTACCAGTCGTCGGTGGAGAGCGGCCCACCCTCTGACAGGTATACCCCGCCGCCGCCCAGGTCGTGGATGTGGCAGCGGGTGACCGTATTGCCGCGGCAGCCCTCGCGCAGCGAGATCGCGTGCTCGCCCAGATGGCAAAACTGACAGTCCTCGAGGGTGCAATCACGGGCTCCCGAGGCGAACACCGCCCCGCGCTGGTGGACCGCGCCCTGAACGCTGTGCACGTAGTCGGGCGACAAGTCGGCATCTGTATGCCGGAAGGCCAGGCCCCGGAAGACGAGGTGCTCGCAGTACAGCCCGGCTTGCGGGTCGCCGGTGAGGTATACCACCGTGCGGTCAATCCGCGGCGCCATCGCCTCCACCTGCGCCATGTCCTCACCCGGCAGGGGCCGATAGTACAGGAGGCCGCGCCCGTGATCCAGGTACCACTCCCCCGGCGCGTCCAGCGCCTCGCGGTAGTTCTCCACATAGTACCGCACGCTGGGCCCAAGAAAGAAGACACCCGCGGGCCGGGCGAAGCGGATCAGGTTCCGATCCCGGTCCACCTGCCCGACGCGGCTATAGGAGTTCACCCAGTTGTGCATCAGGCAGATCAGCGCCCCCTCGTCCTCAACCCACGGCCCCAGATCCTCCGGGGAGCAGACCATCCCGTGGCAGGGGCTGCCGTGCGTGTCCGTCTGCAGCAGACGCCTGGTATAGGAGTACTCCCCCGCATTGGGCGTGCGCGCCCGGGGGCGTCTCCGGCCATCGACGAAGAGCTGAGTGAAGGGCTGCTCGCGCTCCGTGGCCCAGGGCACCTCGGCGACCCACAGCCCGTCCTCCACCAGCCGCCAGTCGCTGACCGGGACGCCGCCGCTGATGACAGGCGTCTCGCCCTCCGCCGCCTGATAGATGACCGGGGCGCCCTCGCTGCCGGAGTCCTCCGGCGTGAAGACCACCGGCTTCTCCACACAGTACAGGCCCCCGCCGATCTCGACCACGATCGCCCCCGGGGCCCGCTCAGGCAGGACCTTGAGCGCCCGGACGGCATCCCGCGCCGCAGTCAAAGTCGCCAACGGACGCTCCTGAGTGCCCGGATTGGCGTCATCTCCGGCCGGAGAGACATACAGATCGGCAGCGGGGCACAGGTGACACACGGCGAGACTGAGAAGTAGCATCAGTGCGGGTACGGTGGCGCGCATATTTCCTCCTTCGGCCACGCGCGGGCCAGTCGACGGCCCCGGGCCATTGCCATCTCTCTTCTCCGCGCGCCACACCACACCTGCATGCCGCGAACGACGGAGGCCGAGGCCGGCAGGCCGACCGACGGCGCCCGGTTCACACCGACCCGACCCGCGCCAACCTGCTACAGGACAGCGCCTGCTCCATGGCGAAATCCTCTCTTGGACCACCCCTTCCGCCACGGAGGCCTCGCATGCGATTCCTCTCCCAGACGCTGCTGACCGTCCTGCTCCTGGCGACGCCGCTGCCCCTCCTCGCCGCTCCGTATGCTGTCGAGGGCCATGCCATCACCTGCGGCCCCGCCCGTTTCGAGGTGTTGGCTCCGGACTTGATCCGCATGCAGTACACGACGGGACAGTTCGTCGATGCTCCCACGGCCGTGGTGCCCCACAGGAGCATGCGCTCCGAGGCCTTCCGGGTCGAGGCCGACGAGACGTGGCTGTCCATCGCCACCGACCGGGCACGCGTGCGATACCGGCTCGACTCCGGCCGCTTCACTTCGGAGAACCTCCGCGCCGACTGGACCGATGCTCGCGGCCATCGGGAGTGGTACCCCGGAGTGACGGACGAGCAGAACCTGGGCGGGCCGGTGAGCAGCTTCAATGCCATCATCGAGCAGAGCAGGCCCGAGAACACGCTGCCCCCCTTCCCCCCGGGCTTCCTCAGCCGCTCAGGCTGCTTTGTGCTGGACGACAGCCGCACCCCGGTCTGGGACGCCGCCGAGGACTGGATCGTGCCCCGCGCTGACCCCGACGCCCAGGACTGGTACCTCTTCGTCTACGGCACGGGCTTCTCCCGCTTCTTCTCCCGCTACACGGAGCTGACCGGGAAGGTGCCCCTGATCCCCCGCTACGCCCTGGGGGCCTGGGTTACGGACCTGAACTTCGAGTACAGCAACCAGAACGTCGGCGAGGACGACCTCTTCGCGATCGTCGATAGATTCCGCGAGGAGCAGATCCCGCTGGACGTTTTCGTGCTCGACTTCGCCTGGCACCCGTACGGCTGGGGCGGGAGTCTGGACTGGTCGCCCTTCATCTCCGACCCGCGGGCCTTCCTGAGCCGGATGCGGCAGGCGGGTCTCCGCGTGAGCCTCAACGACCATCCCAGCAGCGGCCTGGACACCCGGGATTCTCGGGCCGCCGCGGCCCGTGAAGCGCTCGGACTGCCGTCCCTTGAGGAGCGTCTGCTCCTCGACCTCAGCACCGATTGGTTGATGCAGGAGGATCCCCACGATGTCGGCCAAGCCGCCGGCTGGCAGAATGCCGAGTTCGATGACGCCGACTGGCGCCATGTGCCCGAGCCCGGCCCCTGGGAGAACCAGGGCCTTCCCGGCTACGACGGCTACGCCTGGTACCGTCGGTGGGTCGATGTCCCCGAGGGCTTCGCCGGCAAGCCGGTGTTCCTGAGCTTCGGCGGTGTCGATGACGAGTACGACCTGTATGTCAACGGGCGGCTCGTGCGCCACTACGGCGCGGCGGGTCAAAGCGTCTACGACAAGCGCACCACCACGGACATCACCCCCTTTGTCCAGGCCCCCGGCCGTAACCTCATCGCCCTGCGCGTCTTGGACTGGGGCCACAATGGCGGCATCCTCAAGCCTTCCACTCTCTCCTCGGACTCGCAGGTCGGCGACAGCAACGTGTACTTCAACCTCGCCGACAAGAAGCAGGCGGAGCTGTACATGCAGTACCACAATGAGCTCATCGACCAGGGCGTCGACTTCTGGTGGATCGACGGCGAGTGGGCGCAGATGCCCGGCCTGGACGGCCAGATGTGGACCAACCGCGTGTACTACGACTACCAGCAGCGCCACACGGGCCAACGCAGCTTCATCTTCAGCCGCTACGGCGGACCGGGCTCTCACCGCTACCCGAGCTTCTTCACCGCCGACTGCTACAGCAACTGGAAGGTCCTGGCCTGGGAGGTGCCCTATACGCTCAAGTCCGGCAATGTGCTGGTACCCTATGTGACCCACGACATCGGCGGGTTCATCGGCACTCTGAGCGATGACTTCGAGCTGTACGCCCGCTGGCTGCAGTTCGGGGCCCTCAGCCCGCTCCTGCGCCTGCACAGCGCCCACGAAAACCCCGAGCAGGGCAATGCGCGGCTCCCGTGGGTATACGGCGAAGCGGGCCTCGAGATGGCGCGGCGCTTCTTCCAGTTGCGCTACAGCCTCCTCCCCTACCTGTACACCTACTGCCGGGAGGCCTACGACACCGGCCTGCCACTGTGCCGCCCCCTGTACCTGGAGCATCCGGACGAGCCCGAGGCGTACCGGTTCGATCAGTACCTCTTGGGCCGCGAGTTGCTGGTGGCTCCCATCACCAGCCCGGCGATCGGCGGGGTGGCGAAGCGTAGCATCTGGTTCCCGCCGGGACAGTGGGAGGATTGGTTCACGGGCGAGGTCTACGCCGGTGGCCGCACCGTGGACTACGACTGCCCGCTGGAGCGCATGCCGCTGTTCGTCCGCCGCGGCAGCATCCTCCCCATGCAGCCGGAGATGGCTCACACGGAGGAGAAGCCCGTCGACCCGCTGATCCTCAGCATCTACCCCGGAGCCGACGCCGCCTTCGAGGTCTACGAGGACGACGGGCTGTCCCTGGACTACCGGCAGAACCGCAGCCGCCGCACCCCCGTCAAGCTCGCCCGCAAGGGCGACCGGTGGGAGCTTAGCATCGGCCCGGCGCGGGGGGAGTACGAGGGCATGATGGCGAGGAAGCAGTACGAGGTGCGCGTGCACGCAGACGCCGAGCCGAAGGCAGTCACCGTCAACGGGGAGCCCGTACAGGCCGCGTGGGACGAGCAGGAGAAGGTGGCAACGGTGCCGGTGGCGGCAGAGGAGGGCAAGGTGCTGGTGGTGGAGTTTGGGGGGTAGGGGCTGACCCGAAATGGGCCGGACTTCGCGAGCAGTTCCGTCAACGATCGCGCAGAGCAAAGGAGAGCCTGAACCATGCCCCGCATCGCTCTTGCCTTCTGGCTGCTGACAGTGCTCGTCGCCCTTCCCGCCTTCTCGGCTCCGACCGCCCTGCCGGCGTACCGCAATCCGAACCTCCCGGTGGAGCAGCGCGTCGAGGACCTGCTGGGGCGGATGACCCTCCAAGAGAAGCTCAACCAGCTCCGCTCCGACAACCGTGACGAGGTCTGGAAGCCCGCCGCACAGACCACCGGCTTCGGCGAGGTCTACGACATCCTCCGCCCGCTGGGCCCCGCGGAGGCCGCGAGGCTTGCCAACCGCACCCAGCGCCTGGCGCGGCGCTCGCGACTGCGGATCCCTCTCATCATCCGCGATGAGGCCCTCCACGGGCTGGCGGGCAATGGCCCCACCAGCTTCCCTCAGGCCATTGGGATGGCGGCCACCTGGGACCCGGCCATCGTGGGAAGGTGCGCGCAGTCTATCGCCCGCGAGGCCAAAGCACGAGGCGTCAACCGCGTCCTGGCGCCGGTCATCAACATCGCCCGCGATGCCCGCTGGGGGCGGGTGGAGGAGACCTTCGGCGAGGACCCGCTCTTGCAGTCGCGCATCGCCGTGGAGTACGTGCGGGCCTTCGAAGCGCTCGGCGTCGCCACCTGCCCCAAGCACTTCGTGGCCAATGTCGGCGACGGCGGCAGGGACAGCCACGCGATCTACCTCACCGAGCAGGCGCTGCGCGAGGTCTACCTGCCGCCCTTCGAGGCGGCGGTCAAGCACGCCGGGGCGCGCTCGATCATGACCGCGTACAACTCTCTCAACGGCCGCGCCTGCTCGGCCAACCACTGGCTGCTCACCGATCTGCTCAAGGGCGAATGGGGCTTCACCGGCGTGGTGGGCTCCGACTACGGCGCCGCAGCCGGTACGCTGCATGCCCACCGGAACGCGGCGGACGAGGTGGGTGCGGCGGCGGCCAACCTCAATGGGGGCCTGGACATCGAGTGGCCCAACGTCGGCTTCTGGGGCGCTCCGTTGGAGCAGGCGCTGGAGCGGGGGCTGGTCTCCGAGGCCGCGCTGGATGACGCCGTGCGGCGGATGCTGCGGAACAAGTTCGAGCTGGGCCTGTTCGACAGCCGCTACCTCGATCCGGCGCAGGCCGAGCGCATCCAGCAGTGCCCCGAGCACCGCGCCATCGCCCTGGAGGCGGCGCGCAAGTGCCTGGTGCTCCTGCGCAACCGCAACGAGACACTGCCGCTCGCGGGGCAGGTGGGCTCCATCGCCGTCATCGGCGAGCGGGCCAAGGACAGCATGCCACTGGGCGGCTACAGCGGCTATGGCCAGGAGACGGTCTCGGTGCTGGACGGCCTGAAGTCTCGGCTGGGAGACGCGGTGAAGCTCGAGTGGGCTCGGGGCGGACAGGCGCATCCGGGCACCACGGTGCCGGCCATCGGGCCCGAGTGCTATCGTGACCTGAGGGGCGAGTACTTTGCGAACAAGGACCTGGCGGGCGCCCCGGCGCTGGTGCGCGAGGACAAGAGCATCGACTTCGACTGGAGCTACGCCTCGCCCGCCGAGGGCCTCGGGGCCACGTACTACTCCGTGCGCTGGACGGGCAAGCTCCTGCCGCCGGAGACGGGGCTGCTCACCTTCGCCCTGACCTCCGACGACGGCGTCCGTCTGTACCTCGACGGGGACCTCGTCATCGACAACTGGACCATCCACGCGCCCACCACGGACCGCTGCCGGGTGCGCGTCACGCAGGGGCGGGCGCTGAACCTGAAGCTGGAGTTCTACCAGGCCGAGGGGCAGGCGGTGGCGCAGCTCGGATGGGAGACGTCGGGGGGCGCCGATCCGGGCGTTGAGCAGGCCGCGCAACTGGCGGCCCGCTGCGACGCGGCGGTGGTGGTGGTCACCATCGACGAGGGTGAGGGCCGCGACCGATCGTCTCTCGACCTCCCCGGCAATCAGGCGACGACCATCCGCGCCGTGGCGGCCACGGGCACCCCGACCATCGTGATCCTCATCGCGGGCGCCCCGGTGACGATGGGCGACTGGCTGGGCGACGCCGACGCAGTCCTCAACGCCTGGTACCCCGGCCAGGAGGGGGGAACGGCCATCGCCGAGGCGCTCCTGGGCGACTTCAGCCCCGGCGGCAAGCTCCCCATCACCTTCCCCCGCAGCGTGGGCCAGTGCCCGATCTACTACAACCTGCCGCCCTCCGGCCGGGGCTATGACTACGTCGACCTCTCCGGCAAGCCCGAGTACGCCTTCGGCCACGGCCTGAGCTACACCACCTTCGCCTACAGCAACCTGAGCCTCCCGATGACGGCGCGCATGGGCGAGCCCATTCAGGTGTCCTTCGAGCTGCAGAACACGGGCAAGGTGAAGGGCGATGAGGTGGCCCAGCTCTACATCCGCGATGTGGTGGCCTCCATGGTCCGACCGCTGCAGGAGCTGAAGGCCTTCGAGCGCGTAACGCTGGAGCCGGGGGAGAAGCGGACCGTGACCTTCACCCTCCAGCCCGATGACCTGGCGTTCTGGAATGCGCAGATGGAGAAGGTCGTCGAACCGGGGCAGTTCGAGCTTCAAGTCGGCAGCTCGTCCGGCGACATCCGGCTGAGGGCGACGGTGGAGGTGGGGTGAAGGGAGGGGCCAGAGCCCATCCGCGAGAGCCTCGCCCCATGTGGTGAGCGCCCGTGGGGCGGGCTTTCCAGCCCGCCGCCGTTGGCCGTTGCTGCCAGCCTGCAGGGCCGCTGGCGTCGAGCAGGGACGAGCGACGCCACGACGGCACGCGGCGAACGACAGACAGGGCCGGGTGTGCAGACGGCGCACACTCGGCCCCTCCATACGACCAAGGCTACGGCTCCGGACTGGAAACTCAGATTATGCATGAACACACTGGGGCCGCATTTCGCCATTCCCGCGTCGGGAACGGTCGAAGTACTGCCGTTCTCCCCCCTCATCCCGTCTCCGCCGGCCGTTTGGCGGAGTACAAGCGGCTCGAAGAGACGCCGAGAGGGGGGCTGGGGGGGTGAGGTGACGTGAATCGGCGCCCGCCCGGAACCTGCATAATCTGAGTGGAAAGCCCGATCCCGCCCTGCGGGACGCTTGCGAACCGCTCGGAGCCGGCCCCCTACTGTAGGAACAGCTTCGCCAACGCGTTGTACGCCCGCTGGGCCACGTCCTGGGCGGCCTCCAACGTGTAATCCGTGCCCTTGTGCATGCCCACGATCTCCAGCGTGGCACAGGGGACGTTGTCGATGCTCTTCATCACCGCGGCCAGGGCGGGCTGGTCCATGGCGCCGTTGCCCGGGATCTGGGGCTCCACCGGACCGATGGGCGCCTCGCGGCTGGCGCGGTTGTCTCGGGCCCGCAGCATCACCACGTACTGCTTGACGGCCTGCAGCGTCTCCACCGGGTCCTCGGCCCGCTCGCCCGAGCGCCAGATGTGGCCGGGATCGTAGTTGATCCCCACCGTCTTCGTGTCCAGGGTCTTGACCGCTTCCAGGATGGTGTCCCTGGAGCAGATCGAGGTGCCCACATGGGGCTTGATGGCCAGGCGCACGCCGAATTGGGCTCCGCGGGCGCCGGCCTCATTGAGGATCTCCACCACCTTGCGCAGGGAGCTCTGAAACTCCGGGGTGAAGGAATCGTCCTCCACCGCCGGCGCCTCGCCGCCGGCGCCCTCGGCGATGAATGGTGCCCCCACGAGTTGGGCGGCCTCGAGGGTCTTGGAGAAGTCGTCGGAGGTCATGGAGATCCCACCGCTGCCACCGATGGACTCCACCTTCAGGCCGCGCGACTCGATCTTGTCCTTGACCTCGGCGTAGTACGAGGCGGGCTCGCCGATCTTGAGGTGCTCGGCCATGCCCGGCCGGGCGCACAGCTCGATGTACTTGTAGCCGGCCTTGGCGATGCCGTCGAGGGCCTCGTCCAGGCTGCTATTGCCGTACAGTATGGTGCTGCAACCGAGTTCCATCTCTTCTTCCTCCCTGGTGTGTGGCGGTCGGGCAGTTCTGGCCGAGCTACCGGCCCTCCACCCATTCCTTGAGCTTTGGATCGATGGTGCCGTCGGGCAGGACATAGTCCGGCGACACATAGCCCTCGCCCTCGAAGCGTTTCTTGCGCACGCAGCCGCGGCCGCCCTTGAAGCAGTAGTCTTCCAGCCACTTGGGGTCCAGCAGTCCGGCACCGAAGGCGCGTTTCATGCCGGAGGTCTCATTATACCAGATGCAAAGGTCTCGCTTGCCCATCGTTGCATGCACCTTCCGCCTCGGTGTCGACGAGGGCCCGACCGGTCTGGCGGATGCCGAAGCCACAATGCCTCCTCGCATGGCCACCCACCTCCGGCGCAGGCTCGCCGACAAGCTCGAGGGCACGCAGCGTCGGCTGCGTGCCCCATGCGGCCCCTCGCTCGGAGGGTAGCTTCGCCACGGCGACGGGCGGTACCTTGGGGGCCCGGTTCCGCGCCGTTCTCCGCGTCTCTGTGTCTCTGTGTTGAGGCGTTGCTCCTCGACCCGCCACTCCCGCCCATCGTCACTCCTGTCGCTGCACCTTGGCGGCGGCGAAGGCCCTCTGCTCCCGGCCGGCGTCGGTGCGTGCTGTGAGCACCACGGGGTAGCGGCCGCTGGGCACGAGGGTCCCGGACTGCGTGCGCCCCGACCAGGCCAGTGAGTGCGCCCCGGCGGTCTGCGAGACGCCGCTGGCCAGGCGGGCCAGGGCGCGGCCGGCGGCATTGCAGACCTCCGCAGTCACGGCGGCGGCGGTGTCGAGGTTGTACGTCACGGCAACCTCCTCACCTGCCTGCACCGCGCTGAGCCCCTCGATGAGCTTCGCATCAGCATCCGCGGCCTCCCGAGGCACCACCACCACATCGCCGGGCATCAGCGCCTCAGGCGTAGGAAGCGTGCATGGGATACCCTCGTTGGCCACGAACCAGCGCCTCAGGTTCAGTTCTCGGGCCTCGGGGCCGTCGGTAGTCCGGATGAGGGCCACGTGCACGGCGTCTGCCTTCTCCGTGAGCCCACCGGCCTTCACGATGAGGTCCACCACCGTGCTGCCGGGAGAAAGAGTGTAGGCGCCGGGTGCCCTGACCTCACCGGTGATGACAACGGTGACCTCTTTGTTCCGGACGGACAGAGCCCGCTTGATGACGAGCTGCTGGGTGGCGATCTGGGCCTCGACTTTGGCGAGGTCTACCTTCGCTAAGTCGTATGCTTCCTGCAGGTCGGCCGCCTCGGAGGTTGTGATGGTCGCCGCCTCCGCCCGCGCCTTACCCTCCTCGGCGCGGCGCTTGGCCTGCTCCAGACGGATCTTGGCTGCCTCCAGGTCGACCTCCAGCTCCTTGAGCTTGGCCTCGGCCAGTTCGGGGTCATCGTTGATGGGCTGAGACTGGGGCGTCCGAGTGAGCTGCGGCGCGGTGGACGCCCGGGACGGGTCGGCTTCCGCCCCGGTCACGCCCGAGGCCAGCCCGACCGGCGGCCCGGTCGGCACCGGCGGAGAGGCGACACCTTCCGTCGTGCCCGGCGCTGTCGGGCTCCCGGCTTCCAAACCAGGAGTGTCGCCCGCCCCTTCAGCGGGCCGCACATCGACGAGGACCACAAGCTGGGGGCGGAAGAAGCCAGACACAAGGGACCGCGGGAAACCGGGCGGGAGCAGGGCCGGTCCTTCCCGGAGCAGCCAGCGCTCGCCGTCCCACTCGCATTGGAGCCCCAGAGCGGCGCAGATGCCGCGCAGCACCGAGCCCAAAGTGGCATTCTGGAAGCTGATCCCGGTCACCCGGCAGTCGCGCAGTGCTGCGTCCGCCAGCACCACCTGCACCCCCGGGCAGGCCTCGGCGAGCATGGCCACCACATCCGCCAGCGGCGCGTCGGAGACCCGTAGGTTGATCGGATCCGAGAGCGGAGGCGGCGCTGAGGGCGGCTGCCCCGGTCGCGGCCAATCTGTGCCCGGAATGGTGCCAAACAGGCCCAGGCCCTCGAACAGTCGGTGACTGCGCTCCGGGCCAGGCACCCGCCACATCAGCAGCACTCGCCCGGGAACACTCTGGACGCACTGGAACTGGGTCTCCTTGCGGCTGACCGCCGGTCGGCCGACGTAGGCCCCCAGCGCCTCCTCGAACCTCCCACTTTCCAGCTCCTGGTACCACAGATCGACGGCGATGCTTGCCCCGTCCCCGTCCGGGGAGGCAGCGACCTTGATGCCAAAGCCCCCGGCCTCCGCCAGGTCCTTGCGCCGATAGAGGCCCGGCTCAACCTCCTCCAGGTAGGCCGACCGCCCGGCCTCCGCAGTGGGCAGGCTCATCTCGATCGGTGCCGGCTTACCGGCCTGTGCTCCCTCCGCTGCCGTGACCGTCTCGTCGGTCGCGGCCCCGTCGGGCACCAGGAGCCGCACCGTCTCGTCGGAAGGTCCGGTGATGACCGTGAGACCCGACCGGGTATCGAGCTGTACGGTGTCGCCTGCGAGCCGCCACGGCGCCAACGCGAGCAGGCCCGGCGTCAACTGGAGCCCATCGAGGTCCCTGGCGATGGCCGTCTGGCCATCACTCGCCAACCCCGGCGGATAGACGGCTTCCCGCCGGAACGCATCGGGCCCGCCGATCAGTGCGGCCCTCACCGTGAGTATCAGTGCCGCTGCTTTGAGGGTCCCCATCCTCGTCGTCACTCTCCTGTGGCATCTGTGATGAGCCTGGCAAGTCGCGTGGACCGGCTGTAGCTGGCGGCGGGGAGCGGCTCGGGCGCCGGCAGTGTCTGGACGATCAGCTCGGTCTGCTCCTCCGCCACCGAGGCGGGAGTGGGCGGAGCCTCGGCCCGCGCCTCTGCGCCGACGCCGGTCGTCGCCGGCGTCTCCTCTGCGCCGCGGTCCGGCACCTGTGCGTACGCCACCGGTGCGGGAACGGCCCGGGTCACCACGCGCGTGCGCACCCGAGGCACGTGGACGACCTTGGTCACCACGCGGTCTCGATAGACGACGCGGTCCTTATAGACGGGAACCTCACGGGTGACCACGCGCTCGCGCACGATGACCTGGGGCGCCGCGGCCTTCTGCGTCGTCGCTATCGGCCGCGGCGCCAGATTGTAGCCAAGGGCGAAGGCCAGCAGCAGGCCGGCTAAGCCCGCCACGGGCGCCCAGAGGGCGCGCGCCGGTACCCCGCATCGAGATCGCGTCTCGATGGCGCACAGCACATCGCCCGTCAGCCGTTCCAGGCGCGCCTCTTCCCCACCGGGATTGGCACAGCCCGCGGCGGCCACGCTGATGCGCTGCAGCTCATCCATCATCCTGCGGCAAGCCGCACAGCCGTCCAGGTGGGCCTGCAGAGGAGCCCGATCGGCGAGGGTGCCGTCCAGTTGTGCGTGGATCTGCTTGCGTGCGGTGCGACAGTTCATCTTGTGTGCTCCCTACGGTCTTGGCACTCTGTCTGTTGGTCCTCGCCCAGCCAGTCTCGCAGCTCGAGCGCCAGCCGCTCCCGGGCCCGGTGCAGGTGCACCTTCACTGAGCCCAGCGAGCATCCCATCGCCTCGGCCGTCTCCGGCTGGGAGAGGCCGTGGATGTGGACGAGGCCGAAGGCGACCCGCTGCCGCGGCGGCAGGCTCCGAGCCGCCAGGCAAATCCGCCGCTGCAGCTCGGCGGCCTCGGCCTGCGCCTGCAGCGCTGCCCCATCCGCCTCCGGCGCCCCCTCCCCCAGCGCGAACGCCGTGCGCACCGAGCAACGTCGCAGTTGGCTGATGGCGCAGTTCACCGTGATCCGGCGCAGCCAGGCGGTCAGGTGCGGCGGCGCCCCACGGCGGCGAATGGCCTCATAGGCCTTGATGAAGGCCTCCTGCACGCAGTCCTCGGCCTCGTCCTCGCTCCCCAGCACGCTCCAGGCCAGCCGGTATAGAGACCGGCGGTGCAGACGCACCACCTCGGCATAGGCCGGGCTGTCGCCATGTCGCGCCCGCTCGATGACGTCGCTGTACTCGTCGGCCATGGAATACCGGTGGTGGTGTGATTAGGTGCCCTACCACTGCATAGAACGCGTGAGAGCGGCTGAGGGTTGACAGGGATGTCGGACCGGCAGATCGAGAGGCCTGCGGGCGAGAGGCCCACGGTCCCAGGAACGGCTACGGCAAGGGCAACGGATACGGCTACGGCGACGGCTGCGGCAAAGGCCAAGGCTACGACAACGGCGACGGCTGCGGGCGAGAGGCCCGCGGTCCCAGGAACGGCTACGGCAAAGGCAAAGGCAAAGGCTACGACAACGGCAACGACTGCGGGCGGGAAGACAGCCCCACCCACGACGATGCGGGTCCCGCCCAGCGGCGACCCGCGGTCCCAGGGGACACCTCCACGGCCACGGCGGACGGCGACGGCAAACGGCAAGCAGGTCGATGAC
The DNA here is from genome assembly GCA_964639415.1 of uncultured Armatimonadia bacterium. Lineage (GTDB taxonomy): Bacteria > Armatimonadota > Zipacnadia > Zipacnadales > JABUFB01 > CAYRFY01. Next base: position 12,232 of record CAZXDD010000025.1, on the reverse strand, counting down.
CGCGCTCGCTACTCTCCCGTCACCTCACGCAGCCTGGCGAAGAAGGCCTGCTTGCGCGCGGTGTTGATGCCCCAGTTTGTCGGCACGCTCTGGTAGCCGTCGCGGTAGTTGTTCTTGCCGGGGTCGAAGAACCCCCACGAGCAGTACTGCCCGATGGCGGCGGTCATGTTGCACAGTGGCCGGTCGAAGTCGAAGTGGTCGTCTTCGTTGACCAGGATCGGCATGGGGCGATACCCGGCCACCTGACGGGTCTTGTGCACCATCTCGGCCAGGCGCTGCGGCTCACTCACCCCATTGCCGTGCAGGAGCAGGAAGTCGGCGGCGGTAACGACGTTCTCCCGCGGGATGGTCCCGCCCCCATAGCTGGTGCTCGCCGGCAGGCGACGGCCGTCCCGTGTGTGGCTCTTCACACGCTCGATCAACTCATGCACCCTCTCGGGCCGCAGAATCGCGTGGTCGTAGCGCACATTGCACTCATTGTTGACCTCGATCAGGACATTGCGATACCCCCGCTGTAGCACCCAGTCCACCGCATTGTCCAGGGCGAGGATCACCGCGGCCTCGTCTTTGAGGCGCTGGTCCTGGCCGAAGTAGAAGAGCCCCAGGATAGCGACCATGCCCAGCTCATCGGCGCGATCGAGGATCCGCTCCAGGCGGCCCATGTACTCGGGGCGCAGCCCACCCTCCGGGGTGAACGCCGAGTTGTGCCAGGGCTGCTCTTGCGAGTAGCCTTCGGGGCTTCCGCCCTGGAGGTTGATGGTGAAGCACAGCAGCCCGTTCTGCCGCCATTGGGGCATTGCGGCCACGAACTCCCGGCAGTTCCGCTCCGGGTCCCACTTCCCGGTGTCGGGATAGGCCCATCGCTCCACGGTCTCGGGGTTCAGATCATCGAAGATGCCCTGCACCATGCGGCTGTTCATGAGCAGGCCCTCGATCCTGTGCCCCTGCCAGGTGCGTCCCTCGTAGGTGGGATGGCCGTTGATGGTGAAGGCATCCTCGTGGATGCTCACCTCCGTCTGCCGGCGGGAGACGCCGCCACCGGAAGAGGCCTGCTCGCGCCCCTGCGCGACAAACGATAGGTCACGCACGCGCAGGTCGCTGCGAAACGGCCCCCAGATTTCCCAGCCCATCAGCACCTCGTCAATGGCGTAGTCTTCAGTTCTCAGGTCGGTCTGGTAGCGCCTGCTGATCTCACTCACCGCCTCCCGTATGAGGCTGCGCACATCCACCGTCACGTGCGACTGCCTCCCGATCGTCAGACCCGTCGGGTTCGGCGTCCAGTACACCGCATCCCCGGCGGGGTCGCCTCCCAGCCACGGGTCGGGACTGCTATGCGTCTTGCCGTCCCAACTACAGAAGGCCGGGTACAGCGCGTAGATGCAGCGGCCCGATCCGCCCTGCATGTCGGCTGCCGGCGGGCTCTGGGGCTTCAGGACGAAGGCCACGTAGAACAGGCAGTGATTGCCGACCTCCTGCTCGCCCCAGGACCCTGCCGGGCACGGATTGGGCCGCCCGATCTCACAGGAGACCAACTCGGCGCGGAAGCTGAAGACGAGAGGGCCGTACTCGGAGAGCCGCAAGGGCTGCGCCGGCCGCAGGGGATCGCGGATGCTCTGGGACAGCAGCAGGTGAGGCCAGTTCCAGGCCTTGCCCCGGCAGAAGCGCGGCTCAACGCCGTCCTGCGCCGCGGATAGGTTGCAGCCGTGGCGCCACTCGCCCTGGGTATCCATCACATACCGGATGACACCGGTCGCGGTGTCGGCTTCCAGTCTCTTGGCGCCATCGCGGGAGCTGTAGGTGATCCTCCCATCAGCCACCGTGGGGTTGTCGGGGTTATCGCTGAAGTCCTGCAGCTCGGCGATCTCGATGAACTCCCAGCTCGCGCGGACGGTCGAGGGCAGCTTCTGCTCCCACCGCTCCCGAGCCTGTGCCCGCAGATCGGGGGGGTAGTTGGTGCGCGTCGCGACCTGGACGCCGCTTCGCAGCCACGGGTCCCGGAGCAGCTCAATCCACTCCACGGTCGGTGCCGACGGCTGCGCGGAGGCCACAGCCGGTAGGCTTAGCAGGAGGATGACGCCCGTCAGAGTCACGCCCATGATTCCCTCCGGATGCGGGCATCGCGCCCACAGGCGCCACGTGCCCCCGCGTTGTGATCGATAACTGCCCTCTGATTTCGTCCGTCAGGGCGGGGAGCCCTGCTCCAGACCCACCGGCGATCATGGGCCTGCTGAGGTCCGTGGGCTCCACGGCCCGGTGTGTAGGGACCTCGCCGGTCCGTCGCCGGCAGGGCGCCGCTCTCCAGACACCAAGGAGGATGTCCCATGCTGCCGGCTCTCAGCCACAGAGAGCGTGTCGCTCTGGCCCTGGATCATTGCGAGACCGACCGCGTCCCCATCGCCATGGTCTGCTCGGGCATCAACCCACCCGCCGCCGCGGAGCTGGAGGCCTATCTGGGGCGCCACAGGGGCCTCACCACCGCCGAGTACCTGGCCCCCCTGATCGACATCGCCGCAGTGGGCCCGGCCTACGTGGGGCCGGCACTGCCCTCCGGCTGTGACATGTGGGGTGTGCGCCGCGCTCCGGTGAGCTACGGCGCAGGGCAGTACAGCGAGATCGTCCACTATCCGCTGGCAAACGCCCGGACCGTGGACGACATCCGTGCCCACACCTGGCCGACGGTGGACTGGTTCGACTACTCCGTCCTGCCCGACGCCATCGCCCAGACCCGGGCGGAGCGCGACTGCTGCCTGATGGCCGCCAATGGTAACGTCTTCGAGTCCTCCTGGTACATGCGCGGCTTCCAGCAGATGATGATGGACTTGTTCCTCAACCCGGACCTGGCCCACGCGATCACGGAGCGGGTGGCGAGCTTCTTCATCGCCCACTTCGAGCGCCTGCTCACCGCGGCGAAGGGCGAGATCGACCTGGTCTTCACCGCCGACGACATCGGGGGACAGGAGGGCCTGCTCTTGTCCCTGCCCACGTGGGAGCAGTTCATTAGGCCTCACCACGTCCGCCTCAACAAAGTGATCCACGAGCACGGGGCAAAGGTGATCTACCATTCGGACGGCGCCGTGATGGAGGCGGTGCCGGGCCTCATCGACATGGGGATCGACGTGTTGCAGGCACTGCAGTTCGACTGCAAGGGCATGGATGACGAGGCCCTCAAGCGCAACTATGGGGATCGGCTGTGTTTCCAGGGCGGGATCAGCGTGCAGTCGACACTGCCTTTCGGGACGCCGGAGGACGTGGCGGGTGAGGTGCGGCGGCGGATTGACGTGCTGGGGCGCGGAGGCGGGTACATCCTGGGGCCCTCCCACGCGATTCAGGCGGGCACACCACCGCAGAACATCGTGGCCATGTTCGACACGGCCGCCACTCATCGACCGCGGCCATGGGGCTGCAGCCCCACTATGCGACGCCGAGGCGCCGTCTGAACCCAGAGGGGGGCGATCTGACCTCCGGCATGCCTGCGGGGCTCTCCGGCCCCCGTGACCTTTGGTGCGGCGTCAGCTTCCCTCAGCGCCCACGCTGAGGGAAGGCGCGGAATGGCCGCCGGGGCCCGCCCGGCCGAGGCTCTCGCTCCGCTTGCGGCCTCTGTCCGGGCAAGGGGGCCGGGGCCATTTGCGCGGGCCTGTAGACCGGGAATCTCGCGGCATCGTAGACCCGCACCAGATGCACCGAACTGCCGGTGAGCTCCCGTCGCCCCGGCTTGTAGGTGTGGTGCACGTCGGGTAGTTCGTGGCCCGCCAGCTCCCGCCCCGTCACCCGGCTGCAATTGCGCACGGCTAACACCACATAGTGCTCCAGCGTGGGCCTGGACCAGTCGTCCGGAAGGGCCGTGATCGTCAGTGCCAGGCCTGAGCCGCTGTCTTTGTACTGACTGATGAGAGCATCGGCCACGGCAGCGAAGCTGGCTCCGGGCAGGCGCTTGATGTGGACGCTCCGGCATTGACGCCGTTGAGCGGACTGACTTCGCGCCCGGGAGAGCCCGCGCCCACGTCGTACGCGGCCGGTCGGGTGCCCCCCACGGCCAGGCCGCGCAGCGAGACCAGCAGGCATCGGCCCATGCCCACACCCTCCTCCCCAACCCGTACACGCGTCTCGACGGCGACTGCGCGAGCGGCATTCGCCGCCTGAGGCGCTATTCCGTGGCCGCCGCGGGCGTTCCTGCACGCGCGGGGCCCAGAGCCCGATGGCCGTCGCGTGGGGAGGCACCGGGCGTCCCCCCTTCGCCGAACCCGGCGCCGCTCCCACGCCTCCCCTACCCCGCCTCCGCCTTCATCTCCTTCCAGCTCGTCAGCCCTGACGTCGTGTCCACGCCGTAGAGGCTATCTCGCCCGGCCCGCATGGCCAGATGTCCGGATAACGCGATGCTATCGCCGCGCAGCAGGCCGGTCAAGAAGCCCGCCGCCGCCGCGTCACCCGCACCGCAGGCGTTGACGAACCGCGCCGGATCCACGGGCAGCGGCGGCAGCCACACGCCGCCGTCCGCCGAGGCATCGCCCGCAGAGGACAGCGGCGTGGCACACCGACTGCGACAGTAGCCGCCACGGGAACCCACTTTCAGAAACACGATGGCCGCGCCCAGAGCCAGGGCCTCCTCGGCCAACTCCCGACAGAGGCTCTCGGGGACGATGTCCACGATGTCTCCCCCGGCGGCCTGAGCCACCAGATGCTCCGCCTCCCCCGGTGCGAGCATGACCAGCAGCTCCTCGACGCTCGGGGCGAAGACGTCCACCTGGGGCAGGACACGGGTCAGCAGACGCCGCCAGTCGACATTCCCGGTGGCGCCCTCGGGGTCGGGGAGGGTCATGTCCAAAGAGGTCGTCACCCCCAGACCCCGGGCGCGGCTCAGTAGGGTCGCCAGCTCGGCGCCCTCGTCGGCACACAACCGCGGCATCAGAGGCGGGTAGCCGAAGTGCAATAGGCGGCTGCGGGCGACGAGGTCGTAATCCACATCCTCCGCGCCGAAGGTGGCATTGGCGCCGGGGCATTCCAGGAAGACGCGGTCAGAGCCCGGGGGCGCGATCACGATGCCGTAGGCCGTGCCCGCGGTCTTCGTGCGCCGCAGACGGACCTCCGCCCCGTGCTCCTCGAGCAGGCCCAGGAGCAGGTCTCCCAGCCCATCCTCGCCGATCAGCCCCTGGAGGGCCACGCGGCAGCCGAAGGCATTCATCGCCAGCCCCGTATTGGGCACCACGCCACCGGGAGTGATCTGCAGCGGCCCCACCTCGGTGAGCGTCCCCGGCCGGAGCAACTGCGTCAGCGGCACGGGCTCGGCTTCCGGCGCGAAGCCCGGCGCCAGGTCTACGCCCGTATAGCCGGCGACGACCGCATCGAGCCGGGGCCCCGTCACGTGGGCATCACATCCACACCGAGGATGGAGCACAGGTCACGGAGCGTCTCGGTGTTGTCGCCATACGAGATGATGTAGTGCTGGCTGAGCACCCGATCGATGAAGGGCTCCACCGAGGTATCGAGCACGATCTCGAGACTGGGCAGTTGCGGCGCCGGCGGCGCCCAGCCCGCCTCCTCCCACGGCCGCGGCGTCTTGGCCTCACCCGTCACCATGTGCATGGCATACCGGTCGCCCGTGTGCGTCAGGCGGACCACCGTCACCTTCCCCGTCTTCACCCTCGAGACGTTCAGCAGGCCCTCGCCGAACTCGCCGAACGCGGTAGGCAGCACCGTCACCGGACCATCCACCACTTCCGTCGGCACGTAGTCCGGCACGCCCATCAGCATGCCGTCGGGCATGAACTCATAGAACTCCAGGTAGGCACCCACCTGCCCTGTGCAATGCTTGACCATGAGTTGTGTCACCGAGCCGAGGATATCGTTCTCGGGGACGGTGCAGACGCCCTCCTCCTCGTGCAGGAGCATGAAGGCTCCCGCGGGGGCGAAGCCCAGCAGCTTCTTGACCCCGTTCACATCCAGCAAAGTGACCGCCTCATAGCCACGCTCGCGGACTTTGGCCTGTACCGCGAGGAAGAGCTTGACGGTGCTCTCGATGGTCTGGGCCTGGGCGGGCTTGACGAAGCTCCAGCGTCCGGCAACATCGGCGCAGAGCGCCGAGACGGCCTGGGGCTCGAGGCCCTCCATTGCCTGGGCCATCTCCAGCATCTCGAAGCTCTCCACCTCGGGCCCGATTTGGCCACGCAGTGAGACGCCGTCGTGCTGGGTGCCGTAGAGGTTCATGTCGCGGTAGCCCATGGTCCCGATGCGGCCGCCGCGCAATGCCGCGGCGGCCCGAGCGGCCCTGGCATAGCTCACGATCGTCGCCACCGGGAGCTCCTGGCCGCGGTAAGTGACGACGTACTTGAAGGTGTAGCCCAGGTCGGCCATGGGCTTGCGCAGCGCCGTGGTCCCGGCCTGGTCGGCGGTGGTAACGAATCGGCCGCCTTCCTCCCAGCCGGTGAGGCCGAGAAGGATCATCGGCTTGTGGCGGAAGGCGTCGGCGATGGCGATCACGGCATGCGACGGGATCCAGCCCGCCAGACACAGGATCAGCAGGTCGAAGTCCTGCCCACCCAGTTCCTGTCTGGCGCGCGCCACATCCTGCCCGGCAGGGTCATCGCTGACCGGGTCCGTCCACACGAGTTGCAGCCCCTCGGCCTCCAGCAGCCTGCGGGCCTCGGCACACTTGCGCTCGATGATCTCGCGGGGGGTATTGATCTCTCCGAAACCCACAAAACCGGCGGTGATCTTCTCCATGGGTGTCCTCCTATGCAGTCAGGCGCGAGTCGAAGGGCCGGCGCACCTGCCGTGGCCGGGCGCTCCCGCCTTGCCAGACCGCCTCAACGGCCGGGATTCGGGTTGGGGAGCCCGATCCGGCCAAGAGGGACGACGGCGGGGGTACGGCAACGTCCGGGAGTCGGGCTGGGAAACCCCCACCTACGCGGCAGACGGCAACGGCCCTACGCAGCGGCGCGTCTACCACTCAAACAGCGGCACATCCCGCCAGTTGCCGTCGCTCATCGCCGACTCGTGGGCGATGATGCCCGGGATGGTGAAATCCATGGAGCGCACCACGTCGATGGGCGGGCGCGTGCCGCTTTCGATGGCCTGCAGAAACTCCCGGATCATGTAGTACTCCGACGTCCCGTGGCCGCCGCGCTTGGCCTCCTCCGGGGCGTCGGGGTCCACCACGTTGCACTCGATGACCTCGGCCCGCCGCTGGCCGTGCTCGTCGTTGGGCGTCTCCCCCTCGATCCACAGGTAGCCGTTGGTGTTGCTCCCGTCGCGACCGTTCTCCACATAGCCATTGGTGCCGTAGAGCGAGTAGTAGACCATGTGCGGATAGCGCGGGGCCACCTGGCTGCGGGCGATCTTGATGATCGCCCCCTTCTGGGTGCGGAACAGGCCGACTTCCATGTCCAGGAAGCCCAGGTGGTCGGACTGCTCGGGGCGCTTGTGGAAGCCGGCCGAGCTGCCCGAGGCGGCGACGATGCGGTCGTCCATGAGCGTCAGCAGCGGCCCCAGGGTGTGGGCGCAGTACCAGATCGGCGGCCGCTCGTGGCGCCAGTAGTACTCGCCCGTCTCGCTGTTGACCAGCAAGTCCTCGATCTCGTGGACGTACTCGGCCTCGGCATAGAAGATCGGCCCCAGCTTGCCCTGCTGCACGATCTGCCGCCACTGACGGACGTAGTGGAAGTAGCAGTAGTTCTCGGCCATCATGTAGGCCTTGCCCGAGCTCTTGACGGCCTGCACGATCGCTTCGCAGTCGGCGACCGTGTACGCCGCCGTCTGCTCGCACATCACGTGCTTGCCCGCCTGCAGCGCCTTGATAGTCTGCTCGGCGTGGAAGCGAATGGGGGTCGCGATCATCACGATGTCCATCGGTGCGTTCAGGAACTGGTCGTAGTCCGTGTGCAGGGCGGAGTCGGGCAGCCCGAAGGCCTGGCCCAGGTCCGCGAGAGTGTCTGTGTTCAGATCGCACAGGGCCGTCACGTCTAGCTGCGGGTGCGCCGCGAACAGCGATACGAAGCCCCGGCCACGGCGCAACCCCACGATACCGATATTGAGCTTGCCCATAGCAGTCCCGTCTCCATTGAGTTCTCGCTGTGCCGGTGGCACAGGTTGCGGTCAGAGCTGCTCCAGCATGTCCACCAGGTCGTCCACCAGCCTCTCCCCCGACCCCGGCACCACCCGCACCCAGCGCGAGCGGAACGTCTCATACCCGCCCTGAGTGAACGCCTCGCAGGTGGGGATGTAGCCGATGCCGTCATTGCTCAGCTCGGCAACGGCCGTGACCTCGAAGGGCGAGCGCGCCTTGATCTCCAGCCCCAGGTCCACGAAAGTCTCGCCCGGCGTGGCGGCGATGGCGCCGTCGCCGATCCGCAGAGCCTGCACGACGGTGCTCGCCGAGTCCCGCGGATCGGCCTTGAGCAGGCGGTCCTCGGTCTGGAAGACCTCGAAGCCGTCCGGCCACTTGTCCGCTATCTCCGCCTCCTGGAAGGGCTCGCGGTCCCGCACGGCCAGGATCACCTCGCGCCAGGTCGCCCCCAGATCCTCGCTTTCGCCCGGGACCGCCCGGCGCACTAGATCGCGCATGGCCGCCGAGAGCCGCAGGCAGAGCGGCTCGAAGCCCACGGTGTTGTTGATGTCTCCGCAGGCTCCGGGCAGAAAGAGTGAGAAGAACTCGGGGCCGAACTCATCTCGCAGGGCGGTGGCCACGCGCCCGGGATAGTCGGCCGAGAAGCTCGTGCCGAAGTGTGCGTTCACGTGAACCGTGTAGTTCCAGAGGGCGGCGACCGGGCTGCCTGCGGAGAAGAACACCCAGGCCAGCAGGTCCTCATCCTCCGGCCCCGCCGTCGGGAGGGCCTCGCGGTCATCGGCTGAAACCAGCCACGCGTTGATGACCGATCCGTCCGGGCGCAGCAGACGCCGGTTGCGCCCCACACCGCCGACCCTGCTCTTGATCGTCCCCACGGAGACTGTGCGCAGGTCCTCCGCCGCCCGGCAGACCGCCTTCGCGATGGCCTCGCCGACCTGTGCCAGGTACCCCTCGTCCAGGTCGGCATCCACCAGGTACAGGCTCGTGTCGGTGTACGGTCCCGAGTGGGTGTGGGAGCAGTTGACCAGCACGTGCTCCGGCGCGATGCCCGCCATCGCCGCGATGGCCTCCCGCGGCCCGCGGCACCGCGACCGCGGCCAGGTGATGAGGTCCAGCGTGACCACAGCCACCCGCGTCTTGCCATTGTCCAGTACCATGGCCTTGCACAGCAGCGGATCATCGGTACCCACCGAGGTCCGCGGGCGCAGGCTGCCGGCGAGCAGGGCGCCCACCGGAGGCGTGATATCGATTGCCGCGGTTCCCAGGAGCATGCAACACGACCTTTCAGCAAATGCAGACGGCGTGTACTCCCATCCCTTGCGACGCCCCCAGTTCCCCGGGGGCCGGACCGACTCCTTTGAGCAGGAGCCTCCCCCTCAACGAAACCGCCAGGCCGCAGCTCCCGCCCTGGGGGACCGTTGACGCCGTTGCGGTTGACGCCGTTCGCCGTTGACTCGCGACTCGTGACCCGCAGACTCGTGACTCCCGCAGGGCCGACCCGCCGACTCCTCACTGCCACTTCCCCAGCCCCGCGATGAACTCATTGGAGAGCTTGACGAAGGCCGGGTCGTGCGCGTGTCCCATCCACGGCGTCGAAAACATCCGCTTGGGCTCGGGCAGGACGGAGAAGGCGGAGTAGACGGAAGTCGGCGGGCAGGTGGCATCGGCGAGGCCGGTGGAGATCAGGGACACGCAGTTGGCGTGGCGGGCGAAGTTCACGGCGTCATAGTAGGCCGAGACCGCCGCGATCTGTGGGTCCTTATTGGGGATGAGCCGGGGCCATCCGCAGGCCCGGCCATACAGGCAGCCGCTGTGGTCGCACAGGGCGGGCACGTTGGCCGAAATCGCACTCACCTTCGGCTCGAGGCCGGCGCACATCAAGGAGAGCCCGCCGCCCTGGCTGGAGCCGGTCACGATGAGGTTCTCGCCATCCCACTGCGGGTGGGTGATGAGGTAGTCCATGAAGCGGGTGCAACCTGTCAGGACGTGGCGGAAGTAGTAGGTCTCGCGGTCCTCGCGGCCGCGCCCGCGGTAGTCGCTCAGCTCGCCCTGGCCCAGGGCGTCGTACGCCTCGGGCGCCAGGTCGACGGGATACGCGTGGGCGAAGAGCACCATGCTGATGAACCCCTGCGCGGCCCAGTGGATGCTGGGCCCGTAGGGGCGGTAGCCCGCGGCGGGGACGGTCAGGATCGCCGGATGCGGGCCTTCCGCCGTCGGGACACTCAGCCAGCCGTAGACCCGCAGGCCCTCGATGTTGGCGAAGCTGATCCTGAAGCTCGTCTGCTTGTCATCCGATCTCTCGGCCACCTGCTCCAGCTTCACATCGGCGGGGATGGCGCGCACCAGCGCCTTTTGCTGCTCCCAGAAGGCCACGAAGTCCTCGGGCTCCACACAGGTCGGCTCGATGCGGTCTACGTCGAATCCGGCTCCCATCACATGGGCGTTGTTGGGCGGAACCTGGTACTGCTTGTCGGTCAGTGTGAGTCGGAGCACCCCTGGCTTTTGCAGCGTCCCGCGGATGCTGGTGGGCTCCTCGCCGAGTTGAGCTTTGCCGGAGGCCACCTGAGCCACACCGTCATCGCTGAGCAGGTACGAGAGCTCGCCGGCTGTGACGGGTGCGTCGTTGTTCCTGATCCGTACCGAGAACACCGCCTCCTCGCCGCACCCGTACAGCCCGTCGGCGCGGTCGAGGGCGACAGTCGCGGTGAACTTGTCCTCGGCCTGGGCCACGCAGTGGACGTCCAGGAGCGGCAGCAGCAGGAAGGCGAGCCACAGCAACTTGGGTCTTGTCATAGGGCGTCTCCTGTCAGGTGCGAGCCAGAAACGGGGCGGCAATGAGTCCCGACGGAGCAGTAGATACGCCGTGGCTCCCCGGAAGTCCTGCGTGGGCAAAGCAGGCGTGCGGCTCGACCCGAGCCCATCGCCTCGGACCCCGGGCATCCGCCCGCACAAGGTCGCTCACAGCGGCGCGGCGAACATGGCGGCGGTGAGGGGTTGCCCCCGCTGTGCCGGGGATCGCCCTTCACATCGCCGGGCGGTCGATGGTGAGCCGCCACCATTGCCCATTGACAGAAGGCGGGTGGGAGAGATGGGACGCAGGCTGCGACTCTTGTCGATCCGCCGTGAGTTGGCGCTGCCGGCGGTGCTCGCGACGTGCCTGTGCGTGGCGCACGCCCAGCAGCCCGACGCGCAGACCCAGACCCTCCAGTTGGCCGACTGGTGCACGGTGACCTGCCCCAGGCCCTTCCTCGTCAACACCGTGGCCGATATCACCGTGGCCTACCGGGGGATAGCGGAGAAGACCACACTGTGCTGCGACCTGCATCACCAGAGGGCCGACGGTAGCTCGGGCGGCTTCTATAGCCATGACTGGCGCCCCGCACCCGAGATCCAGGGGGAGGGCCGGCACACCTTCACCGTTCCCATCCGCCAGGCCGAGAGCCTCGCCACCGTGACGCTCCTGATCTTCACTGAGCCCGCCGGACGGTGGGAGGGCCACACCCGCCTGGCCACCTCGGAAGCTCTCCCCGTCGTCGATCCCGATCCGGGCTACACCGCCTGGGCCAACGAAGTCCGCTACAACAAGAGCTGGATCGCCTTCGACTGGTCCAATCTGCAGAAGCCCCTGACCGAGGGCGACAGACTCGAGGTCACCCTCGAGTACTACCTGGATCACGTCGACCACTACAAGCAGACCACGCTGAGCCTTGAGGCCCTCGGTCCCCGCGTCCCCAAGCCCGACGTCCCCAGACCGGTGAGCTTCGCCAACACCCAGCACCTGTGGTACGGCTCGCAGAAGACACAGATCGAGCCCGGTCGCGGCAGGCACACCTTCACCGTGACGGTCCCCAGAGCCGAGGAGCAAAACACCCTCCTCTTCCTGGCCCTGTTCCGCGATTCCCGCGACGACCGCTGGCCCTGGGACACTAGGGCCGGCGTGTGGTACCGACGCGCCGGCGGCTTGTACGAGCTGCAGACCGACAAGCCCGCCAACCTCTTCACCTACGAGGAGCCGGTGCGGATCGAAGCACGACTGAAGGCCGCGGCTCAGGTCGGTGAGGCCAAGACGCTGCGCTACACCGTTTCCGACACGCAGGGCACCGAGGTCGCCTCAGGACAGGTCCCCAGATCGGAAGAGCACACGTCTGAACTCCAGTCACGAGATTCCATCGC
>CAZXDD010000024.1:0-27721 GCA_964639415.1 uncultured Armatimonadia bacterium | reverse complement strand
TCTCCGGACACGCTCACCTGTAGCACCCGGCCGGCTGTTCGGCGGGAGGCCGTCGGCGCCGCCCCGGCGCTTCCCCGACCCGGACCTGCAGGCCCGGTCCGCTGAGGTGGACAGCATACAAGAGCGGGCCGCGGGCGCTCCTCGGGACCGGTGATGGGGAGCGGGCGAGGGGGACGCGGCCGAGGTGCACCTCCACGAGCAGGGGCACCGGGCGGCCGTCGCCGGGCGCTTGGTCGCCCCGGGGCGAGGTTGGGTGAGGCCGGAGGCCGGGTGATGGAGCGGACAGTCGAGGTCCCCGACACGGGAGGGGGATGCTGGGCGTGACAGGACCCGACCCGCGGCATGCGCCTCTTCGGGGCCGGCGCGGGCGACGTCGGTTGCTGCCTGACGAGAGGAGACACGACATGCCTGAGTTCGCCATTTGTGCGGTGTTGGCACCCCTCGCGATCGCCGCGGCGCAGGCAGACCCGCCGGAGGGTACCAGGTGCGAGTGGCGGCCGCATATGGTGCGGCAGTACCGGGGTCGAGCCCCGGTCCTGACCGAGGACGCACCGATCGCGTTGCCGGCTCAGACCCAGACACGACCCACGAGTACCACTGGGGCCGGCAGTTCCTTTACCTGCCTGAGAAGGACCGGCTGTTCCTGCAGACCACGGTGGGGCTCTCCAGCGACGATCTCGACGCCACCTGGACGGAAGCCCCTACCGCCCCGGGCCGACTCACGTACCTCGGGGACGGCAATGCTCTGGCCTTGGGCGGGGAACTCTCGCTGAGCGACGATCGCGGCATGACGTGGCAGACGCTGGGCCCCAGGCCACCTTGCCCGACGGCAAGGCGGCGTACTCGCCGGGCGCCCTGGTGGTCGACAGGGACCCCGCCTCGGGCGGCATCGCCCGCCTCGTCGAGTCGGTCTTCCACGACGACGCCTACGTCCGCTTCAGCACCGACGGCGGGCGCACCTGGCCGACCGCCATCAAGGCGCCCTGGATCGGTGAGACCACGCTCATCGGTGCCGGCAACGGCGACCTCGTCGCGGCCACCCGCACCGACGGGCACGCCGGCATCGCGGACCCGGAGGCGCCGTTCGACCGGCGCCGCGCCGGGGCCGAGCGGGACATCTACAGCGGGCTCGGGGTCTCGATCTCCAAGGATGATGGTCAGACCTGGTCGCCCGTCACGAAGCTCTACGAAGCCGGCCGCCACCATCCCAGCATCGTGCTGCCGGCGAACCACGACCTGGTGATGACGTACGTCGTGCGCCTGGGGTACGACGACACCGCCGAAGGCCTGCCGCAGTACGGCATCGAGGCGGTGGTCAGCCGTGACCATGGCCGGACCTGGGACCTCGATCATCAGTATGTCCTCGACGGGTGGGCGGGGGCGTGGCTCGAGCGGCCCGATGTGCAGCTCATGGCGCCGAACGAGACCGACACCGTCCTCCTACCCGACGGGAGCCCGATCGCCGCCTACGGGAAGGGCTTCCCCCTGCCCGGGGCGCAGCGCGGTGTGCAACTGGTGCGCCGGCGCGTACCGGACTGACCTGCAGGGACCCTCCCGAACCCTGCGGCAGGGCGGGCAAGGTCGGCAGTTACCGAAAGGACATGGGCAACATGGTGCAGTCAGGTCTGATCTGCCGAATCGTCCTGTGGAGCCTGTCCGCATGCGGGGGTGTGGCCATGGCCGCGTCCTCGGCCAACCTGTTCCCGAACCCGGACTTCGCCGTATTCGACGGCGACGTCCCCGAGGGCTGGACATTCGACAGTTGGAACCAGCCCATGATGAAGGTGCGCCTGGGCAAGCTGGAGCCCGGGAGGGATGGCACGGACCCGTGCCTGGAGATCCAGGCAGGGAACCCGGCCTCCGTCGCCTCGCTCCACGGCCCGTCGCTGCGTATCTTGCCCGATCGCGACTACCTGTTCAGGGGCTACTACTCCTCCACCTGCGAGTCCGTGACCCGGCGCGAGCGCTGGCTGAACGCCGACGGCGTCACCTTCGCCGGCAACTGGCTGGACCCGGACGGGAAGAGCCTCGGCTCGTTCACCATCGTGCTGCCCGACACTCAGGACCGCTGGGTGGAGTTCTACGACGAAGTGCGTTCCCCGGCCGAGGCGCAGGGGCTCCAGGTCGCGATCACCCGTCGCTGGGTGGGCGGCCGCCTGCGGTTCGACGACTTCTCGCTGCGCCGGGGCCGGATCCGCGATTTCGCGGAGGAGTTCTCTGTCCGACCGGTTCCGGACGAGGACTTCTTCCCGATCTTCGCGTGGTTGGCGCCCAGCGCTCGCTACGAGGAGCCGGGAACCAACATGGATGGTGATCTCCAGCACTCCCAATACGCACTGGCGAACTTCAACGTCGGGTACAGCGCTCGCTTCGGCGTGAAGTACCAGGGCAGCGTCCCCGCGGAGGATGCGGAACTGGCCGCGCTGGACAAGGACCCGCAGCTTTGGTGCTTCCACGGTGGTGACGAACCCGGGGAGTCGGCGTTCCGCGGGCTGGCTGAGATCGGCGAGCGCGTCGCGCGCCTCGCCCCCACCAAGCCTTTCTGGGTCAACCTGCTCCCCACGTACGGTTTCGCCTCGCTTGCGGACTATGATCGCCACATCCGCAACTACATCGACACCGTCAAGCCGACCTTCTTCACCTATGACCATTACTGCCTCGTGGGCAGGGACCCTGTCGTCAACGAGGAAAGCCGGTACGGCCCCAACCGCGAGGGGTGCTACTTCCCCAACCTGGAGATCGTGCGCAGGCGCGCTCTGGATGCGGGCATCGAGTTCGGAGTGATCCTGTCCGTTGGGACCTTCGGCGGGGTGCGCGGGGCGAGTGACGCCGAGTTGCGCTGGCAGGCGTTCACCACTCTCGCCTACGGCTCGCAGGCGCTGGGCTGGTTCTGCTACCTGACCGAGGTCAACTATGGGAACTGGAACAACTGGGAGGACATGGTCATCAACAGAGACGGCACCCGCACGCGTCACTACGCGATGCTCAAGTACCTGAACGGGGAGGTGCTGGCCTGGGGACCGACGCTGCGAAGGCTCCGGTCCACGGGCGTCTACCACACCGACCCGTTGCCGCCCATGACCCGCCCCATCCGTAGGTCGCGGCTGGTCAGGTCGGTGAGCGGCGGCATGGGGCTGATCGGTGAGTTCGAGCACTCCAACGGACGTCGGTATCTGATGGTGGTCAACCGGGATTTCATCAACGCCGCGACCCTGAAGGTGAGGTTCCGCAACGCCCCCGGCAGGCTTGTCCTGATCGGCCGCCGGGACGGCGCCGAGCGGCCCACGCCGGGCTACTCACCGAGGACCGGGGAGCTAACGGTCCAGTTGGCGGCAGGGGACGCAGAGCTGCTCTACCTGGAGTAGGGCCTGCAGCGGTGCCCTGCGCCGGCCATCCGCGGTCCGCGCGCGCCGCGGATGCCGTCGAGCCGCGACTCCACGAGCCGCGGTACCGGGTGGAGGCCAGCTCGGCCATCGCCGACACGAGCCGAGTGGTCGAGGTGAGCGTCGGGAGACCCGGCTCCTGCGCCCGGGTGTGGACGGCCGCGGGGGAGGCGCTTGCGACGGTGACGCCGGCGCTCGGAGCGCAGACCTACCCGTCCTCGTGCCGCCGGGTCCCGCCGGTCCCGGCGAACTGAAGGGAGCCCTCGCAGATGCTCGCCACGGCCGCCGCGATCCTTGCCCAGGTAGAAGCCGCCCTCCGGCTGCTCGGTGCCCTGGGCGTCCACCGCGGTGGTGAGGAAGACGCGGTCTCCCCGGACGATCGGGCTGGACCACCCGAGGCCCGGCACGTCTATGCGCATACCACATTCGTCGTCGTGTCCCATTCCGTGGGGACTCCACTGCTTCTGGGGTCTTGGGCCATGCCGCTGCCGCCGGGCCCTCGGAACTGCGGCCGCTCGTTCCCGTCCTCGGCAAACGCTACCCCGATGCATCCCGCCACCAGGAAGCCGACACAGATGCGACATCGCGCCTGGTTCCTCATCTTGGCCTCGCAGTCAAGAGTTGTCCTGCTTTTCAAGCGGTCTCCCGCGGAGCGGGTTCCGCGGCCGGAAGATACCATGCCTCACTGCTTCTGCAGGACATACGTTACTGTATCCCGTCCAGACATGCGCTCCGAAGCATGCGGGAACTATGGATTTGCCGCGTTGGCTGTCCGCCGGCCTGCGCCGCCTCCGACCGGGCTGCCTCACTGCGCGCTGTGGGCGATGATTGCCTCAAGCAGCGCCTCTCCGATCACCGACATCCCCTTATCCCCCGGATGGCCGGCAATGACGCCGGTGAAGAACTCCTCCGCGCCGGCGAGGTTTGACGGGTCGGCGCTGAACGCGCTGATATCCACGAACACCCGGTGCGACGGGTCCTCGGCGCACACCTGCCGCTTGATGTCGTCGATCTCGGGGCGGGGCCCCAGGATCAGGCCGGTGACGAAGATGTGCGGGTCACTGCTCGCCTTCAGCGCGGCCATCAGTGTCTGTAGAGCGGCCTTGAAGGGCCCGGGCGCGAAGGTGTCTGCCGGCACATTCTCCCCCAACTGCAGCAGCACGATGTCCGGCTTCTGATCGATCTGCGGCTGGAGCTTCGCGTTGGTGTACGTTGCGTATTGCCGCTCGATGAGGTCGGCGACGTTGAGGATGTTCGCGTTGGCGGTGATGACGGAGCCATCGGCGGCATGTTTGGTCGGGTCCGGGGGGGTAAGCTCCATGTGTCCGCCTGTGCGGGCATCGATACCGGCCGCGACGATGTGGATGTAGTCCTTCTCGGGCACGCTGGCGGCCAGCCCGCAGTTGTTCGGCCAGCCATCCTTGGGCGACGGGGGGATGAGGGTGATGCTGTTACCCAGGACGAGGAGGCGATCGGCCTTCATGTGGCCGAGGGTGGCACCGGCCCTGCCGGCCTCCTGCGCGCTGCAGCCACCTGCCGGTACACAGCCGCAGAGCAGCGAAGTCGGGACCAGGGGGATTCCGAACGGATTGGCGTAGCTCATGAGTGGTTCGCACCTCTGCGGTCGGGCGTCTGGAGGGCCGAGCGAGAGGGGTGACTTCGTCGGGGAGCGACGGTTGGCCTGCGCGGCCTGTGGCGGACGCATTGGGTCCAGTGCCCAGGAGTTGTCGACGCAGACGAACGGCAGAGCACGGAGACGGGGAGCGCGCGGAGGCTCACGGGGAACGGCACCGGGAGCGCAGAAGGGCTGAGAGCGGCGCGGAGACAGCCGAGCACGGGGAACGGGGCGAGACGCCGAGTCGGGGATCAGGCCGCGGCCCGGGTAGCAGGCGGGGATAGGAGCACGGGAGGCCGGTGTCAGCGTGCGGGGAGGAGTGCGGCGACGGTGGACGAACTATGCCGGTTGGACGCGTCCACCGCGCCAGGCGGTGCCTGCGAGCACAGGGCGCGTGCCAGAGCGACAGTGTGACAAGGAGCAAGCGGAATGGCTCGCCTACACGCCGTCTGTCGGACCCGATCGCGGCCCGGCCATGGTGGCGCTCTCACCGCAGCCATCGCGGCGGGGTCTCTGGTGCTCGGGTTGGCCGCAAATGCCTCGCGGCCCGGTCACGGTGGCGTTCTCGCCGCCGTCATCGCGGGGGGAGCCCTCGTGCTCGGGCTGGCCGCCACGGCGCGGTGTCAGCCCGAGGCCGTGGAGATCGTCGCCCGGGACTTCCAGCGGGGTGACGCCTCGGTGCTTGCCGCTTACGGTGAGCCGCTGTCCATCGGGGGCCTATGGGCCGAGTATGACTTCGAGATCGCCACCGGAGGCAACTTCACGCTTGCTGCCCGGTACGCCGCAGGGGAGTCGCGTCCCTCCAGGCTCCTGGTGGATGGTGTGCTCATCGACGACGGCGCCCTGGCAGGCAACACCGGCAGCTTCGCGTCGGCGACCGGCCACTGGGAGGACCTGGCGGTCCTGCGCCTCGATGCGGGGGCCCACACTCTGCGGATCGAGCGCGACCCGTGCCTGCCGCACATTGCGGCGTTGCGGCTGACACCAACGGATGCTCCTCCCGCTGTCCCTGTGCTGACACGCAGGCATGCCTCGCTGAGCGCGCTGCTGGCGGACCTGGAGGGCGCGCTGAAGGCCGTCCCGACGCCGGCCGCGCTCGACCTTTCAAGGGAGGCCGCCGACCTGGCAACGGCCGTGCGGCAAGTAGACCTGACGGCCGCCGCCGCGGAGGCCACCGGGGCCCTGGATGAGCTGGAGGCCCGTGTGTCCGCCCTCCGCGTGCCTGCTGCGGGGCTGCGCACCGAGGCCCTCGCCGGTAGCAGGGACAGAATCGTCGCCTGGGCCGGCGATCCCCAGGTGGGGGTCTTCTCCGACACGCTACTTCCGGAGACCGCCGGGACAGACGGAGTGCAGTTGGAGGCGTGCCGGAACAGCTATGAGGCCGCAGTCGTCTGCGTGAGCTCCTTCGACTACGCCGGACCGCTGAGCGCGACGGTGAGCCCGCTGGCCCACGTCGACGGTGGGCCGCCACTGACCGAGATCACCGCGCGCTTCGTGGGGTACGTTCCCAGTCCCAAGAACACGCCCGGCTGGCCCGATGTGCTCCGGGTCGCTCCTGCCGCCTTCCCTGACCCGTTGCTCCTGGACCCGGAGGTAACGCTGAAGCCGCGCCAGACCCAGCCGGTTTGGATCACGGTGAAGGTGCCCGGCGACGCCACGCCCGGCGACTACACGGGGAGCATCAGCTTCACGACTGCCGACGCGCCGCCGACGGTTCTGCCCCTTGCCCTGCGCGTGTACAGGCCGATCTTGCCCGATGTCCCGAGCTTCCAGATGGGCTCCTGGGGCGGCGATACCTTCCTGGCCAATGCGGCGGAGGGCAAGCCGAGAAACCACAAGGAGTACGGCGATGCCTACTTCGCGTACCTTCAAGACGAGTGCCTCCGCAACCGGTTCGAGCACCGGGCCCTGGTGTTCTCCGACGTGCCACTGTGGAGCGTCTTTGGTACGTGTGGCGTCTCCTGGCGAGACGGGCAGTACGCCTTCGACTACGCCCTCTTCGACCGTTTCGTCGGGACGGTGGAGAAGGCGTTCCGCGGCCACTTCCGCGTCATCTGCGTGGGCATCGCCGCCGGCATCTATGAGGACAGGACGCAGCTTCTCAGCGGCGACATCACCGTGACGAGCGCCGACGGGGCGCCCGATGCAGAGCGGTCCTTCGCCAACGTGCCGACAGATGATCCACGGTACCGGGAGTTCCTCGGGGGCTTCATGCACGCCATGCAAGAGCACCTGCGTGCCAGGGGGTGGCTGGAGAGCGTCTACTTCAAGGTGCTCGACGAGGTGCGCGGGGAGACTGTGCCGGCGGCGCTGAGCCTGCGTGCCTACATCAAGTCATGCGCCCCGGAGATCAGACTGGACGAGACCATTCTGGATGCGGCGGTGCTGGATCAGGAGCATGTGGATCTGCCCATCGTCTGCAACTTCATCGCTCCGGCGAGGCTGCAGAGGATGGCTGAGCTTGCGGCGCAGGGCCGGGAGGTCTGGACCTACAACAGCTACCTCATCATGGTGGACCTGCCCGCGGTGCACACCAGCATCAAGGGCTGGGTCAGCTACCTGTACGGCCTGAAGGGCTACATGCACTGGGCCTGGGCCTGGAAGCCGGACGCGTGGGAGAACGCCTACACCGAGGACATCGGGGCCGGGGGCGGCTTTCTGGTGTACTTCGACGAAGAGCGCAGGAAGGTCCTCGACTCCATCCGCTGGGAGCTTCTGCGGCAGACCTCGCAGGACTACGAGATGCTGCGCATGCTGGAAGAGGGGGGCGGGGACAGCATGGGGCTCTGTGGCGAGCTTGTGCGCGGCTTCTCCGACTACGACACCGACCCGGCGCGGTTCCGGCAGGTACGGCATAGGCTCATGGTGGCACTGGACGGAGGTTAGCCGATCTGGCCGACGAGTGCGGCACGGGGGTTCGCCTCGGGCCGGCGGCACGGCCGGGCGGCGAGCCCGAGGGGCGGGATCGCCGCGTCGGGCTGGGAGAGCCCGGCCTACGGGGCGGCGAACTGCGAGGACGAGCCCCGGAACTTGCTTCAGACGTCAGGAAGTGCGCCCATATGGGCATCTGGCCGGCCCCGTCGCCGGAGCGAGGGAAACGCATGGACTACACCGCCGCCGTTCGGCTTGCGCTGCTGCCTGTGACGATGCTGGTATCTCCACTGTCGGGCGCCGGGGCACCGCCGGTCGAGCCTTACTGCTCGCGACCGACTCCCGACGAGATGGACTTCATCGAGCGGTGGAAGCGCTTCCTGCTGGGACAGGGGGAGGCGGCCACCGGGCGCTATGAGGCGGATCTGCCGTTCTCGTTCAAGTGCGGGGAGCGGAGCAGCCGGGAATGGGTGCGGATTGAGACGGCGCACATCGAGTCCGGTGAGCAGCAGGAGGATGGGACCCGTACCCATGTCCTGAGGTGGCGAGACGAGCAGACCGCGCTCTGCTGCGAGATGAGGCTGAAGGAGTTTCGGGGCTATCCCGCCTTCCAGTGGGTGGTGGAGGTCCGCAACGAGGGCTCCGGTGATTCGGCGAAGGTCCACGACTTCTGGGGCATCGACACGTGCTGGAACGCCGTGGACGGCTCAATGCCGGTGTTGCATCGTTCCGTGGGCTCCCCGGGGCATGAGGATGACTTCCAGTTCCGCAGCGAAGTCATGCACAACTCGATGTGGGACGAGAAACGCCGCATCCCGATGGACACGCCCTGCAACACCCGCTGGGGTGAGGTCCACGCCTACAACATCCCCAATGACCACCGCTCCAGCGCCGTCTGGCTGCCCTTCTTCAACTACCAGACGGGCGGCGATGGGCTCATCACCGGACTGGGATGGAGTGGCGCCTGGAGAGCGTACTTCGACCACCAGGGGGGCGGCGCGTCAACGATCCTGGCCGGTGTGGAGAATCTGGACACGATCCTGCATCCGGGCGAGGCGGTGCGCTCCACGCTGAACCTCGCCCTCTATTGGCAAGGCGAGCTGATGCACGGGCAGAACATGCTCCGCAGACTGGTCCTGGAGCACTTCACTCCGCACCTCGACGGCAAGCCCGTGGAGCCACCGATCTCCGGGGTGGTCTGGGGGGGCATCCCGTCGGAAGAGCATCTGGAGATCATCGAGAAGATCCGGCAGTATGAGATCCCCTTCGATGTCTACTGGTTCGACGCGGGCTGGTACGGCACCGGGACCGTGCCTTCGTACACGGTGTTCGAGGGCGACTGGGGGACCATGGCCGGGGACTGGCGGCCGAACCCCAATTGGCACGGCGGCACCCTGAAGCCGGTCAGCGAGGCGGCGCATGCGGCGGGGATGAAGTTTCTCGTCTGGGTCGAGCCGTGCCGGGCGCTGCACGGCCGGCCGATCACGCTACAGCACCCGGAGTTCTTCCTGACCGGCAACCCGGACGGTCAGGTCCACGACGGCCAGACGCTGCTTTTGGACCTCGGGAAGCCGGAGGCTTTCGAATGGGCTGTGGAGGTGGTCTCCGGCCTCATCGAGGACTACGCCATCGACTGGTATGAGGAGGACTTCAATGTCGACCCCAACCCCTATCTGGAAGCCGCCGCCGAGGCGGACCGCTGGGGGCTGGGGGAGATGCGCTTCATCGAGGGGCATTTCGCCTTCTGGGATGCCCTCTTGAAGAGGTTCCCGCACCTGGCGATCCTCAATTGCGCCAGCGGCGGACGCCGCATCGACCTGGAGTCGATCTCACGCGGCCAGCCCCTGTGGCGCAGCGACTACAACTGCTTTCCCGAGGCCACCGCCGAGTCCACCCAGGACCACAGCTACGGCATCCAGCACTGGCTCCCGATTCAGGGCAGCATGATTCGCGGCTGGTCGCTGTACGACACGTATGAAGCCCGCTGCGCCCTGAGCCCCGGAATGGAGAACGCCCTCGTGGCCAAGACGCCGGAGGAGTGGCTTCAGATCAAGGCCAACGTCCTGCAGGCCAGGCGCTGCAGGAAGTACTTCTCCGGCGACTATTATCCACTCACCAACCAGCAACGCGACCCGGCGGCCTGGACGGCCTACCACCTCTTCCTCCCGGACGAGCGGGAGGGGATGCTCGTGGCGTTGCGCCGCGAAAAGAGCGACGTGGCGGCAATGAGGTTCGACCTGCTGACCATCGACCCGGCCAAGGACTGGGAGTTCGAGGACTACGACACCGGCGAGAGCTGGGTCGTCTCCGGCAAGGAAACCCGCGAGAAGGGCTTCGAGGTCGCCATCCCAAAGCGGCGCGATTCGAGGCTGATCTTCTACCGGCAGGTCGCCCAGGGGCACCATACCTAGACCCCCACGTGGGCGCGCCTCTTGGCGTCTGAAGCAAGCTCCGGGGCCGTCGGGATCGCCGCCCGGCCGTGGCACCGGCCGGGGTGAGGTGAAGACCGACCCAACCCCCATCGGAAGGTGCCGTCCGCCCGGCATGCATCCAGGCTGGGACGCGGCCGGTGGTGTCGCAGCCCACGGCCCGACGGCCGAACACCGTGGGCTTCGCCCACACCCACCAGGGGACCAGTCCCCTGGACCCCGCAAGTGTGCCTGCCCGGCGCTTCTCGGGCGCGACTATGCCATCTGGAGGATCAGAGACTCGGTACCGTCCTTTCGATGTCACCCACGGCATCGATGGCTACCCCGCAACGATCCTCTACTTCGACGATAGGTTCGAGTGTCCGGACCGGGCATCGTTTGAGGCGTACTCGCAGGACCTCTTCCGCGACGAGAGAACGATGAGGGCGATCCGGCAACCGCTTGCACTGGTCTCAGCATAGGTCACTCCCCAAGACGGCCCAGTGGCCAGGCGCCGTGGGCGCTTCGGCCGTGGCGACCAGGCAACGACCGCTGCGTGGGCCTACAGGTTACCCGCGCAGGCCTGTCTCCCGCCCTGCCTACCTCTCCCAATCACGCTGCTTCGGGCCGCCTCCAGCTTTCCCACTGCAGCCACCCAGCCTCTACGCGCCCTCGACCCGCAGCCGCCGCCCAGCTCCCGACCCTCCGCAACTCCTGCCGCAAAGGGAGCCGCCGACACCGCGGCGAAGTGCCCGGTGGGCGGAGCGATGGGGCTCTCAACCAAGGCGCACACGGCCCTACCGTGGCGGCACATCGCGGGCGGCCCCGCCCAGACCCAGGTCGCGACAGAAGCATGCGGGGAGTGATCCATGTGAAGTCGCTCATCGCTGTGGCTGTGTGGTGTCTTGTGGCCGTTTCGGCTTGCGCTCAGGAGTACGTCTGGCTCGAAGGCGAGAGCCCCACCGCCGCCAATCTGGAAGTCGGCAGCTCGGGCTGGGGGAACACTCAGTTCCTCTCCGAGGCCAGTTGGCTACACGTCAGCATCGAGGAGGGGCAGGTGGGGGAGAAGGTGCCGGAGGGTGGCGGCCTTCTGACCTACGAGTTCACGCCTCCGGCCGCCGGGACGTACGAGGTCTGGAACCGCATCGGCTTCGAGTTCGTGCGCTCCGTCTTCGACTGGCGCGTCGACCGGGGCGAGTGGCGGCGCGTGTCGCCCGATGATCTCACGTCCGACCTGATGGAGATCGCCGAGTGGTGCGAGGTGGCGTGGCTCAAGCTGGGCGAGGTCGACCTCACCGCGGGGCAACACACCCTCGAGGTTCGCCTCCCGGTCACCACCCGCGAGGAGAACGGTGAGCAGAAGACCAACCGCATCCTGTACGCCTCCGACGCCATCTGCCTGAGCAAGGGGGCCTTCCGCCCCAACGGCAAGTCCCGCCCGGATGCCGACTGGCAGACCGCCGCCGACCGGGCCGCGGCCGACCACGTCTTCCAGGTGCGGGCCGACCCCGGCCCGGCCCGCACCGCCACCTCTCTCGCCGGCGACTGGCAGGTCTGCCGCTACGACGAGCAGGAGATCGTTGATCGCGCTGGGCCGACAACTACGCTTCCCGACGCCGCTCAGGCCTACTGGACGGCCATCCCCGTCCCCTCCAACAAGTTCGAGTCCAGGCCGGAGCTGCGTCTGTGCCACCGCGTGGTCTACCGCGCGCGTGTGGACGTCCCTGCGTCCGCCGCAGGCCGTTCGTTGCTCCTGCGGTTCCCCTCCCTGAACATGATCGCCAGTCTGCTGGTGAACGGCGAGTTCGTCGGCTGGACGAAGGCGATGTTCTGCCGCTGGGACTGCGACATCACCCGTGCCGTCAAGCCCGGCCAGATGAACGAGGTCTGCCTGGTCATCAAGGACGCCTACTATGCCCACAATGACAAGCCGGTCGGGAGCTGCCGGCGGAGCTTCAATGTGCCCGTCGCGTGGATGGGCAGCCGGAACCACGTCAACCAGCACTTCGATTTCCCGGTGGGCACGACGGCCTACGCGCAGCAGGCGGGAATCCTCGAGGCCCCCAGCCTCATCATCGCCGGCCCTGTGTACACCTCGGACGTGTTCGCGAAGCCCTCGGTCAGACGCAGCGAACTGGGGCTCGAGGTGACGTTGACAAACTCCCGGGCGCAGCCGGCCGCGGTGCAGGTGCAGTGCACCGCCGTGCCTGTCGGCGGCGGGGAGGCCAAGCTGTTCGCCAGCCACGACTTGACCGTGCAGCCGGGGGAGGAGCAGGTTGCCACCTTCTCAGAGCCCTGGGCCGACCCGAAGCTCTGGTGGCCCGACGAGCCGAACCTGTACGATCTGGTGACGCGCGTCTCGGTGGATGGGAACGTGGTGGATGAGCGGCACACCCGCTTTGGGTTCCGGGAGTGGGACTGGACGGGGACGAAGTTCCTGTGTAACGGCGTGCCCTGGCAGCTCTGGGCCGACGTCACACTACTCAACGGTGGCGACGACCCCGAGGCCGCCCTCGCCACCTGGCGCGAGCACGGCCAGAACCTGTGGCGGTTCTGGGGGACGCACTTCGGCGGGCTGGACAAGGAGCAGACGCTGGACCTGATGGATGAGCAGGGCATCGTGGTGCGCCGCAGCGGCATCTTCGACGGTCAGG
Source organism: uncultured Armatimonadia bacterium (assembly GCA_964639415.1). Taxonomy (GTDB): domain Bacteria; phylum Armatimonadota; class Zipacnadia; order Zipacnadales; family JABUFB01; genus CAYRFY01. The sequence goes on along the minus strand of CAZXDD010000024.1, from coordinate 14,790 downwards.
GCGCCAACTACCTTGCCGGGCTGGCGGACAACAAGGCGCTGTTCGACAACTGGATCGACCAGATGGAGGGATGGGTCAGGGAGGAGCGCAACCACCCCAGCATCCTGATCTGGTCGCTGGAGAACGAGATCACCTTCATCAACTCCCGCAATCTGGGGCTGTCGGAGAAGGTGGAACCGGAGATCGCCCGGGGCGGCCGGGCCGTGATGGCCCTGGACCCCACCCGTCCCGTCATGGTGGATGGCGGCAATTGCCTGCGCGACAACTCCCTCCCCGTCAATGGGGTGCACTACATGGAGGCCCCCTGGCGCGACTATCCGGAAGAGGCCTACACCCTGGCCAAGGCCTATGCGGCCAAGGATGATCGGAGTCTCGGTGTCTGGACCGGCCCCTGGGAGCTGGTGAAGGACCGTCCGATCTTCATGGGTGAGTCTTTCTACGCCCGCGGCAGCACGCCCAGCGCCTTCGCCCAGTTCGGCGGCGAGGGCTGCTTCAGCGGCTGGGGCGAGTACACCCGGCTCGGCGTCGGACGGTTCGCCAAGATGCTCTCCGAGGGCTACCGCTGGCACGGTGTGGCCGCCTGGCACTTCTGGATGACTGCCCGCGAGACGGACCTGCACTACAACTCCTGGCGGCCTGTGTGCGTTCTGTGCCGCGAATGGAACTGGACCTTCGCCGGCCAAAGCGAGATCACCCGCACCCTGAAGGCCTTCAACAACACCCACCTGGGGGGGCCTGTGGAGGTGGGCTGGACGCTGAACCTCGACGGCAGGCGCGTGGCCGGTGACAGCAAGACCCTCCAGATGCAGCCCGGCGGCGCCGAGGAGCTCTCGATCACGCTGGCGATTCCGGCGGTCACGCAGCGCACCTCCGGCGAGCTGATTCTCACCACCTCCCGGGACGGCAAGGAGGTGTTCCGCGAGGTCAAGCGGCTCGCGGTCATCGACCCCGCGGCCGGTCCGACGCCGCCGGTGCGCGGGACCGGTCCGGTGATCCTCGACCCGGAGGGGTCCGTCAAGGCCCGCCTGGCCGCACGCGGGATTCCCTTCGTCGAGGTCGCCGGCCCTGAGGACATCCCCGACGGGGTGCAGACGGTCATCATCGGCAAGGACGCCCTGAGCCCCCGGGATGCCACCGCCCCCCGCTGGGTGGCCCTCGCCGCCGCGGGGGCGCGCATCCTCGTGCTGGACCAGGAGAACCCTCTCCGCTACCTGGCCGTGCCCGCGGATCTGTCTCCCACGAGCTACCGCGGCAGCATCGCCTTTTCGGAGAACCTAACCCATCCGGCCTTCGAGGGTCTCGAGCAGCAAGACCTCTCCGTCTGGTCCGGCGATGGCATCGTCTACCGCAATGCGTACAAGAAAGCGACCCACGGTGCGGTGTCTTTGGCCCAATGCGACGAGAGCCTAGGCTGCAGCGCCCTGTGCGAATGCCCGGTCAACGACGGCCTGCTCGTGCTGTGCCAACTGGCGGTGGGCGACAAGCTGGCCACCGACCCCGTCGCCCAGCGGCTCTTTGACAACCTCGCCGCCTATTGCGCCGCCTACACGCCGGAGCGCAGGACGACCGCGGTCGTCATGGATGAGGCCGGACCCGCCTTCCGCCTGTTGTCGGCCTCGGGCCCGGAGTTCGACCGCGTCGGGAACGTCCTCGCGGCCATCTCCGGCGGCAAGCACGACATCATCGTGTTCGACGCCACTGCGGAAACCCTCGCGGCTTTGGCCGAGCACTCCCGGGACGCCACGGCCTTCATGGACAGGGGCGGCTGGCTCATGGCCTGGGGGCTGACCGCAGAGGGGCTGGCGGACTTCAATCGACTCGTGGGCGTCGAGCACCTGCTGCGCCCCTTCGAGCTGGAGCGCGTCTCCCTGCCCGCGGTGCGCGACCCGCTTCTGAGCGGCATCACGGTGCGCGATGTGAGCATGGAGTCGGCGGAGGCCATCTTCCCGTGGGCGGGCGACAAGTACCTGGTGGACGATGCCTTCACCCACGTGGTGGACCTCGATGACATCGCGCCTTTCTGCGAGTTTGCCGGGGCTCCTGCGGGCGACAGGGCCGCCGCCCGCGCGGCCGTCGCCGACTGGCCCCGCAATGCCGTGAACGGCTTCACCAGTGCCGACGCCTGGAAGCTCATCCACTACATGGGCACCGGGAACCCCAGGCTCACGCTGGACCTCCCGCGGGAGGAGACTCTCACCCACTTCGCCGTCATTCTCAACACCCACTACGCCGTCCCGCGCAAGGTGAACCTGTACTTCGACGATTCCACCGATCCGGTCGTGCTGACGACCGTGCCCGGAGGCGAACGCCAGGACTTCGATATCGCCCCACGCAGCGCCCGCCGCCTGACCGTCGAGCTGACGGACTTCGACAAGACCGCGGAGGTCTGCGGGATCGATAACCTCTGGATCACCGTGCAGCGCCCCGCCGACCGGCGGGAGCGGGTGGTTCCGCTGCTGAACATCGGCGGCCTGGTGAAGTACCCCGTGGGCAAGGGCGGACTTGTTCTCAATCAGCTCAATGTCAAGGATCAGGAGCCCGTCCCCGACAACGTCCAGAAGAAGCGCACCATCGCGACGGGCCTCCTGCGCAACCTCCACGCCGTGTTCTCGGGCGGCAAGGTCCTCACCACCGCCGACCTCGCCTTCGAGCCCCTGGCCCTCGACACCCAGTGCAATCAGTACCTGACCGGCGACCGCGGCTGGTTCGAGGGCGGTCGTGACCTGGCCGCCCTGCCCCATGGCGAGGTGACGCTGGAAGGTATTCCGTACGTGATTCGTGACTTCAAGACCTCGCCGGTGTTCTCGTGCGTCATGCTGCGTGGGCCGGGCGCTCGGGGGAACCTGCCTGAGGCCGTCGAGGGCCTGGCGGTAGGTGCGAAGGCGGAGGTCTTGTACTTCCTGCATACCATGAACCGTGGCGACAATTGGCGCCCCCGCGACGAGGGTGACGGGCCACCGGTGATGTTCCGCTACGTCATCCACTACGCCGACGGCCAGACGGCGGAGGCCCCGGTGATCTACGGCCGCGGCGCCGGTCACTGGGTCTCGGCGCAACCGGCGGGCCTCCCGGAGGCCTCCGTCGCCTGGGTGGGGCCTTTCCCGGGCGAGACAACAGACGAGCAGGCCGTGCTTTACCAGATGCGGTGGCAAAACCCGCGTCCTGAGACACCGATCGCCACCGTCGACCTGGTCTATGGCCCGGAAGGCAGCCGCTGGGGCACACCGGCCCTGATCGCGATGACCGCGGCCACGAGCCGATAGCGGGCAAGAGGCGCTCCGGCCGGGACAGCTCGAGAGATGGCCTGCCGTGGCGGGGTCCGTAGGCTCTCGTCGCGCCTTCGGCATGGCCGGGAGGACAACCGGCGCGGGAAATGGAAGAGGGGGACTTCAGGGGGCGGAACGTGTCTGTCGGGCGGTGCCGGGAGAGTGCGATGACGGGTCCCGGCCCACCCCAAGTCTGAGGGAGGCGTCCACTGTGACACTACGGATCGGGATCGTCGGTACCGGCAACGTGGCGCGGAGCAACTATGTTCCGTTCCTGGCACGGCAGGAAGACGTGGAGCTCAGCTACCTTTCCCGGACTCGGGAGAAGGCGGAGGCCCTGGCCACGGAGTTCGGGGGCCATGTAGTTGATACAGTAGCGGACCTCGCCGCCGAGGACCCTGACGCCGTCCTGGTGCTCACTCGCGAGACCCAGCGCGCCGAGGCCGTTGCGGGTCTCCTGGAGCACAGCTTCCGGCGACTGTTCTTCGAGAAGCCGCTGGTTGCCCGCAACGGGCAGGAGAACGTGTGCGAGGAGGACTTCTTCACGGCGCGAGACCTGCTCAAGCAGGCGGCGGATGCAGGGACGCAGACCGCGATGGTGTTCAACTACCGGTTCTTCGAGCAGACGCAGCGGGCGGCGCGCTTGATCGCCGAGCGGCAGTTTGGGCAGGCGCTGCAGGTCGTGGCCTATTCGCACTATGCCACCTGGAGCCACGTCATCGACCTGATCCATCTGTTCGCCGGCCCGATCGTCGCCATGGCGGCGGTGGACAGCGCGACGGAGAGAGGAACCGGCGCCGGCGCGGCGGTGGATGTGGGCGGCGCCTTCCGGTTTGAGAACGGCGCCATCGGCACCATTCTGGGCACGGTGAGCCCGAGCTTCGCCTTTCCCCTGTTCGAGCTGACCGTCAACTTCGAGGGCGGTCGCCTGCACATGCGGGATCTCGACGGGGAGATGGAGGTGCTGGACTACGCGGGGGCCTGTCACGAGCGCATCGCTCCCATCGCCAATGCCTCGCGGTGGGATCACTACGGAGCCTCCTTCGGCAAGTCGGTGGCCGCCTATCTGGAGACGATCCGGCAAGATGCGCCGCCGCCGATTGGTGGTGATGCGGGCCTGCAGGAGTTGCGGTTCGAGGCCGCCCTGAGACGCTCGGCCGCCCAGCGGCGCTGGGTCGACCTAGAAGAGGAGTTCCCGATCGCGTGAGCGGAGGGAGTGCATGGCATGAGGCTTGTGATTCGCGTGGAGGCCATCGAGGGGCGCTGCCCGGTGTACGAGGTGGGCGACCAGATCGTGCTGGACGGCGGCCTACGCCTGAACGTGCGGGAGACCACGAACGGCTGCATGCACTCGTTCGCGTCCATCATCCCGTACCACATCGCCCTGTCCAAGGGCGTCAAGCCCGAGGAGCTGGGGCTGGCGCACAAGGACAGGAAGGACGGCAAGGCCTACGTCCACTGCCTGGACCCCTGCAACGTAACCGGTGGCGGCACAGTACTGTTGAGCATCGAGCGACAGGAAGACTGAGCCGGCCGTTGCCGGTAGCGCGGCCGTCCCGCCCCAGGTCGCGCCACGTCGTGTGCCGAGCGGCGCCCGGAACCCGAGGGGCGACCGTCCCCGGTCCATACGCGGCAGGAAAGCCGATATCGCCTCCCGCATCGGGAGCGCACAGAAAGAGAGCGATGCAGATGGCGTCTACGAGCATCACCGGCCAGGTGGCGATCGTCACGGGAGGCTCTCGCGGGTATGGCGAGGGTATCGCGCAGCGCCTGCGGGAGGCAGGGGTGGATGTGTGGATCACCGCGCGAGACGGCGACGCGCTGCAGCAGACGGCCGAGCGCATCGGCTGTCGCCCCTTCGTTGCGGATGTGACCAGGGGCGCCGACTGGGACCGTCTGTTCGAGGAGGTGCTGCGCGAGCGGGGCAGGCTGGACATCCTGGTCAACAACGCGGGGGCGGGGGTCAACATCGCCCCCCTTGATGAGCAGTCCGATCGAGAGATCGAGGCCTCTATCGACATCAACCTGCTCGGCCCGCTCCTGGGCTGCCGGCGGGCGGCGCCACTGATGAAGGCCCAGAAGTCGGGGATCATCATCAACATCTCCAGTGTCTGTGCGCTCTATGCCTGGCCCGGGTACGGACCTTACTCCGCGGCGAAAGCGGGCCTGAATCAACTGGGCCACTGCCTGCACGTGGAGCTACGGGAGAGCGGGGTCCGCGCCACGACGATCACGCCCTCCTGGGGTGCCACAGGCTTTGCCGAGGCGGCGGGATGCGCGGTGCAGCAGACCGAGGTCCGCCGGAAGGTGATGCAGCCTCTGGAGATGGGTGACCTGGTCGTGCAGGTGGTGAGCATGCCGGCGCACCTGGCGATTCCCGACATCACGACGCTGCCGCTGATTCAGGAGATCATGCCCTTCTGATGCCCCCGACAGCAGGTGACACAGACTTCGACGTTCTCGTCGCCGGCGGAGGCAGCGGGGGGTTCGGCGCCGCCCTTGCGGCGGCGCGCCTGGGGGCCCGGGTGCTGCTGGTCGAGGCCGCGCCGTCTCTCGGCGGCACCTCGGTCCACTCCGGGGTGAGCGTCTGGGAGCCGGGCTGCGGCGGCACCGGGATACCCCTGGACCTATACGCACGCCTCAAGAAGACCCCGCAGTCGGTGGGAATCTACTCCTTCGCCCGGCACTGCTGCTGGCCCGACGAGGGCTTCTACCCCGGCGCGGAACTGCTCCTGGACCGCAAGGCAACCTACTCCGACACCCTCTGCCGGTACGCGGCCGGCCCGCTGGAGATGACCCTCGCGGAGCACCGCCCGCTGATTCGTCGGCGCTGGCACGGCGTGCCCTACGAGCCGGCGGCCCTCGCCGGGGCCATGCGGGCGATGCTGGACGAGACGGGACGTGTCGTCGTGCTCACGGGCACCGGCGTTGCAGGTCTGTGCGCAAGCGAAGGGCGCGTGAACGGGGTGCAGCTCAGGGGGGGCGAGCGCGTTACCGCCCGCACGTACATCGATGCCACGGGGGATGGAGTGCTCGCCGGGATGGCGGGCTGCGAGCTCCTGCGGGGGCAGGATCCGCGCAGTCGCTTCGGAGAGCCCTCCGCGCCGGAGACCCCGACCGACAGGGTGAACGGCGTCAGTCTGGTGTTCCGCGCCATGCCGAAGGCCCACCCCGGGGTCGACGCGGTGCCCGACGACGTCCCGGATGAGTGCTGGTCGCGCAGCGGGTTCCCCGTCGCTTCCGTTGTCGAGTATCCCGCCGGCGGCCTGAATGTCAACATGCTGCCCACGATGGAGGGCGCCGAGTATCTGAAGATGGGGCCCTCCGCCGCGTACGGCGAATGCCTGCCGCGCGTGCGGGCCTTCTGGCGCCATTGGCAGCGCGGGTTCCCCGAGTGGCAGCAGTTGCAGATCGCCTGGATCGCACCGGCCCTGGGCGTCCGGGAGACCAGTCGGGTGTGGGCCGAGTACATGCTCACCCAGCTCGACCTGGAGGCCGGCTTGCCGGGACAGGAGCACCCGGACATCATCGCCATCGCCGACCACAGCATGGACCTGCACGGCGCCCACGCCGGCTCGGCGCAGCGGCGCAACATCCAGACGGCCTATGGGGTGCCCTTCCGCTGTCTGATCCCCCGGGGAACGAGCAACCTGCTGGTGGCGTGCCGGGCCGCCGGTTTCAGCAGCCTGGCCGCCTCCGGTTGTCGGCTGCAGCGCACGATGATGGCACTGGGGCAGGCGGCGGGGACCGCCGCGGCCCTGGCGGCGCAGACGGGCATGGATGCACGCGATGTGCCTGCGGAGACCCTCAGGGAGAGCCTGCGCCGGCAGGGCGTGCAACTGCAGTGGCCTCTGACGCCGGAGCTGCAGGCACGCGTGAGGGCGGTATGACGTTGTAGGGCGGGGAGGACGGCAGGTGACGGGAAACAGGTGACAGCAACGGCGGGAGCGGACGCCGCGGAGCCGTTGGCCGTTGTAGGGCGGGGGCCTGTACCCCGCCGGTGTCGTCGCCCGCCGATGGCGCGGTACAGGCCCGCGCCCTACAGGAACGGTACCCGCCGCCTCAGTTGTGATTCCCGGGATCGCGGGCTGGGAAAGCCCGCGCCACCGACGACCCGGATCGTGGGGCGGGCTCTCCACTCAGATTATGCAGGTTCTGGGCGGGCGCCGACTCACGTCACCTCACCCCCCCAACCCCCCTCTCCCTTACTCGCCGATACGACCGGCGAGACGGGAGGAGGGGGGAGAACGGCATTATGGCGAGCGATAGAGGCTTTGCTGCGGCGGGATGTGGCATCAATGCGTTCATGCATAATCTGAGTCTCCAGCCCGCCGGCCGTCGGCACGTCACACAAGCCTTCTTCCGCCTGTCGCTCCCGGCCCCGGTACTACTCCCATTTTGAGATCCTCGAGCGCCAGAACGCGGGCGACGACACCGGTGCAGGCCACCGGCGCAGGACCGGCGAAGTACCGCGGCGGATGGCCGGGCGTTCAGGGCAAGATCCGGGCACCCGGGTCGCTGCGGGGCGCCCGACACCAGAGAGTGAAGGAGAGTGGCGCAATGGGTGCTGCGCAGGCCGTGATGGGTCTCGAGGGTCGCGGCAGCCACTTTGCGGGTCGTGAGGCGGATGGTTGCAGCAGGCAAGCACGGTGCGCCACACCGTGGCGCATCACATGGAGGCCGGACGATGACTGAGGCGCTCACCGGTATCCCGGTTCACTTCGACACGGAAGCACTGCTCAAGACCGCTCACGTGGATGCGGGGGGCGAGGATGCCGCGACGTTCGCGCAGCTCGTGGCCCTGGCGCGTGACGTGGCCCGGCCCAAGGTGCTGCTTGGGGAGGCGTTCGTGGAGGAGCGGGGCCAGGACACCGTGCGCATCGGCGGGGTGACCTTCACCAGCCGCATGCTGCGGGCCAATCTGGACCAGGTGCACCGGGTGTTCCCGTTCGTGGCGACCTGCGGCCATGAGATGGATCAGGTGAGTCTGCCCGAAGATGAGTTCATGGCCCAGTACTGGTGGGACGAGATCAAGGCCGCGGCCCTGAGTTGTGCGCTTCGCCACCTGCACGAGCACCTCAAGCGCGCGTACCTGCTGGACAAGAGCGCCGGTATGAGCCCCGGAGCCGGCGATGTGGAGGTGTGGCCCATCCAGCAGCAGACCGAGCTGTTCTCGCTATTGGGGGACGTGAGGGCCCAGATCGGCGTGGAGTTGACGCCATCGTTCCTGATGGTTCCGAACAAGAGCGTCTCCGGTATCCAGTTCGCCACCGATAGCGACTTTCGCGCCTGTCAGGTCTGTCGGCGGGAGAGTTGCCCGTCGCGGAGCGCGGCCTTCGACGCCGAGCTGTGGAAGACGGTGCGGGCGGGGGACTAGTGCCCGCCGGGCTCTCCCGCCCCTCGGGCCAATCGTCACGCTACCTCCCCGACACGCCGGCGGAATCCAGAGACCGATGCGAGGTGTCCCATGACCAGGCCACTGACGGCAGCCCTGCTTCTTGCGGCGTTCGCGGCCGCGCCCGGAGAGGCGGACGTGCCCAGACTCACCTTCCGCGCCGACCTCGATGGGTCGCCGGAGCCCCAGGCCGGGGCGGGGCCGGCGGAGGCCAGGGGCACGCCGCTCTACGCCCCCGGTCGAGACGCGCAGGCCTTCGTGGCCGACGGGAGCTGCGTCTTGAGCTATCCTGCAGCCGGCAGTCTGGACAAGGCCCGGGGCACCGTGGCCATGTGGGTCTGCCCGCAGTGGAACGGCGATGACGGGCAGAGCCACAGCTTCTTCTCCGACGACATCGACTTCAACAAGCCGGCCGAGAACAACATCCATCTGTGGAAGTGGGTGCTTAACGACGCCCTGCGGTTCGACATCCGTACCGAGAGCCCTCGGGACATCAGCTTCCCGGTGACCGCCTGGCGGGCCGGAGAGTGGCACCACATCGCGGCGGCGTGGGACTGCACCACAGGCACCCGCCTGTTTTGCGACGGGAAGCCGGTGGCGTCGCTGGAGCTGCAGTGGGAGCCCAAACAGGGGAGCCGGTTCTATGTGGGCGCCAACTGGGCCGGGGCCTCGCCGGCCCATGCGCTGATAAGGAATGTGCGCATCTATGGCGGTGCCCTGGACGCAGGGCACGTGGCGCGCGTTGCGGCGGGCAAGGAACTGCCGGTGGTGAAGCCCACCGGTTTGTCGGCGCCGGAGAGCATCGCGGTCGGGAAGGCCTTCAGCGTGACCCTGCGTTGCGAGGCGGAGGCCCAGAGTGCCGACGCCTTGCCCATCGTGGTAAGTCTCGATGGGCTGGAGCTTGAGCCGGCCGCGGGTGAGGCAGAGGTCGTCCTGCAGGAAGGGAGCGCCGAGTACGGGCCGCTGACCTTCACGCTGCCCTCGTACTACCACATCGCCCCCGGCGTCCACGAGCTGACTGCCGCTTTGGCCGGGGCCGTGGTGACAGACCCCGCCGCCTGGCGGGCGGAGGTGCAGGTCGCGGCCAGGGCGGCTCAGGCAGGGGCGGGGCCGTGGCGCTTTTCGGAGGGCGCGATCTGGCGGGGCGATGCGGTGTATCTGGAGCCCGGCGAGGGGGTGGCCTTCTGGTTTGACGGCGCCGTGCGGCCATACGATGAAACAGGGCAGGAGCTGTGCCGGTCGCTGGTGGCCTCGGGCCGGATCGTCGACGCCATCCCCTGTCGGCTCCTGGACGAAGTCGACTGCAGCGGCACCGAGCACGACTTCCGTCAGTGGGGGACATCGCAGGTCGTGAAGCTGGAGGATGGGCGCGATTACCGGCTCAGCGGGACCCGGGAGAGCGTGACGGAGACGAGGGTGGTCTATGGCCGAGAGAGGGCCGTCGTGCCGGGGTTCCAGTACCGGCTCGCCAGTGCCCCCAGGCCGGTGCCCCATCTGCTGGTGGTGGACACCATCAACGACCGGGAGCGCTATCTGGAGACCGCCATCGACGTGGCGCCGGGAAGCACTCCGGCCCCCGTGCTGGCCACCGGCGGTCTCGGGAGCCGCGACCTTATCAACCTCAATGTCACCTACACCGGCCGTGAGTACCCCCTGGACGGCAGGCCATTTCAGCAGGTCACCCTGTTTTACCCCAAGAGCGATGCAGTAACGGCCACGATCACCGACTCCCGGCGCGAGTTGGAGCAGGATGGACTCACGGGCGCGGCGGTGGCGCGGATCGCCGTCTATGAGATCACCACCGACCTGGCGGACGCTCCCGTGGCGGTGGAGGGCGACGAGCGCAGCGTCAGCCTGTTCTACCCCTGGTCCAGCCCGCTGTACAACGAATCCGGCTTCTCGGCGGCCGCCGAGGGCTCGCGGCGCTCGTCCATCGACTCGCTGGCCGACTATCTGCGGTTCATGGGTTTCTCGCGGCTGGAGTTTCACCCCTATCCGTTCGGCCGATCCGCCGAGTTTGCTTCCGACGTCTTCCCCGGGCCCGGCGGCAAGGATGTGTTTGAGGACGTTCTGCCCGTCACGGAGGCCAGGGGGATCGAGGTAGTGCCGCGCATCGATTCTATGGTGTTTTACCTCTCCGACGAGGCCGGCAAGAACCTGTATGCAGACGAGGAGGCCTACCAGCTCACCCGCAAGGGCGAGACGATGAACTTCTTCGGGGTGGTGCCGGACCCGATCCACCCCCAGGTCGAAAGGCTCCTGCAGGACATGCTGTGCGAGCTGGCGGCCAAGACCAAAGGCCGGTCCAACGTGCCGGCGGTGGGATTCCGCGCCAACGGCAAGTTCGGGAGTCTCTATGTGGGGAGCAATCGGGCCCACCCACCCGAGGAATCGGGGTACAGCGAGTTTGACATCCGCGAGTTTGAGAAGGACTGCGGGGTGCAGGTGGGCGGCACGGCGGGGGACGCCCAGAGCCGGTATGACTGGCTGCGGGCGAATGCCTGGGAACGCTGGATCGACTGGCGCTGCGAGCGGATTCACGACCACTGGGTGCGGCTGGCCCGGGCCGTGCGCGAGGTGGACCCGGCCAAGAAGCTCATCGTGTTCACCAAGATCCCCGGCAATGACCCCGGGGAGAAGCGGGACTGGGAGCAGGCGCCCATCGACCTTCTCGACCTGCACAGGTACCACGGCTATGACCCGGCGCTGTATGCGGGGGAAGAGAGTCTGGCCCTGTCGCGGGTGATGGGCATCGACGCCGACCGCTACTGGCCGCAGGCGTGGAACAAGCGCTTCTTCTTCGAGCCCCGGCTCAGCGAGTACTTCAAGACCGCGGAGCCCGGTGGGGTGGAGCTGTACTACATCTACTGGGAGCTTCCGGAGCATCCGCTGGGGTTCCGGGTAGGTCCCGGCTCGCCGCTGGGCCGGGCGTACTATGAGCCCATGACCCATGCACTGCGGTACCAGAACCCAGGCAGCTTCTGCTTCTACAACTGGTTCCGGGCCACGATGGGGCATGAGACCGATCTGCGCGAGTTCTGCCGGGCCTTCCGCGGCCTGCCGATGGTGGAGCCCATGCCGTTTGCGGGCACGGTGGAGCCCGCCGAGGCGGCGGGCGACCCACGCCTGTGCGTCCGCATGTACCGCGACCGAGTCGGCATCGTCAACGACTGCGGCGAGGCTCGAGAGATCACCCTCGTCCTGCCCGATGGCTACGCGCCGCGGGGCCTGAAGGACCTGGCCCTGAGTACCGCGTGTGAGATCACGCAGCGGGACGGGAGGCGGCAGGTGCGCCTGAGTGTGAGGCCGTGGGATGTGCGGACGCTGGCGCCGGTGACGGAGGGGTAGGCGCCAGGCCGACGGTCGTTGGCCGTTCCCGGTAGTTGAGCGGCTCCGGTGCAGGGGGGCGCTGCCGCCGTGCAGGCGCGGTTACTCGACCAGCGTCACCCGGCCGAAGAGCTCCGGCGACCAGGCGGGGCTCAGGCCCCCGCCCCAGTTCATGTGCGCCGCCGGGCCAGTGCCGTCGTTGTCGTTGAGCTGGATGGCGAGCCCGAGCTTGCCGGCGAAGGCGCCCTGTACCCCGCCCAGCTCGCTGAGCGGGATGCGCAGCTCGTAGATGCAGGAACCGTCCCCGGGCTTCACCGCCACATCGTAGACCGACGAGTCGCGGGCCAGGTGCCCCGGGGGCCTGCCGCCGCTGTGCTGCCGCGGCCGGTAGAGGGTGAATGTCCCGCTGCCACCGGCGGGGCGCCGGGAGGACAGGTACAGCGCGGAGGATTGCCGCGAACCGTCGGGCCCGCCCGCGGTGGGGCCGAAAGCGAGCATGAGGCTGTCGCCCTCGATGACGGTCTCGCCGTCGCCGGTGGGATAGTGCACGTCGTCGAGCACCTCCACGGCCAGGTACAGATTGCCGGCGTCCCAGCCGAGATAGGCCACGCCGCTGAGGTTCTGCGGTGTCCACTCATAGCCGGCGGCCACGGCCTGGAGCTGATTGCGCCCGATCAGCGGGATCGGGCATCTGAGCGTCCAGTCGTCGAGGCTCCCGTCGATCTTCGGCGGGGGCTGGACGCGCCAGGCCTCTGCAGCGAAGTCCGTGCCCTCGAACACCGTCACCCGGACGTTGTCATACAGTGCCCAGCCCGACCCCTTTGCCACCGGCGTGAAGCTCACCGCGGCCACGTCCTCCGGCGCCTTGTAGCGGCAGGTGAACACCTGCCAGCCCGGGGTGCCGTCACCGATGTCGATCACCTGCTTGTTGTACAGGTCCCTGCGCGAGCCGTCCTTCATGGTCTGCCCGATGTTGGAGCCGCCGCCCATGTCCCGGTTCCAGATCCAGGCGGTGTACAGATAAGTCAGCCCGCCCCGCAGGGGAATCTGCTGGGACTGGTGCGCCCACTCCTGAGCGTTCTCGAACCGCAACACGCTGCGCCCCAGACCCAGGCCGAGACCCTCGGCCGGGACCAGCGCGGCATTGGTGCCGCGCCAGGCCTGAGGGGTGACGCCGTCGGCTTCCGCCAGCTCGAAGTCGCCGTTGTGCAGCAGGTTGCCCACGCTCTGCCGGTCGAACACCGATAGCACGAGGGGCTTTTGCACCATCGGGAGCTTGTCCCATGCATAGCGGACAGTGAGGCGCTGAGAAAAGCCCCCCGGCTGAACGTCCTCGGGCACCGTGACGGGAAGCTGGATCAGAGCCGTCTCGCCGGGCGCCACGGAGAATGGGACTTGCGCCGCACCCCCCCAGGCCGCCGGAAGGTCGAGAGCGAGGGTTCCCTCGAGCCGCCGCTCGTAGGGGTTCCACAGGCGCACCGGCACCGCGGCGTCCCGGCCGATGAGTACACCGATCGTCGGGCGGGCCCCGATGGTCTCACGCTTCCCGCCGGCATTCGGCACCTGCACCGCCGGCGCCAGATAGGCCTTCACCACATCCGGGTCTGCCCCCTCGACGAAGCAGCGCAGGGGCGTCAGGGGCAGCATGGCCACGCCGTCTTGGGTTCGCAGGCGGGTCTCGTTGCCCTGATAGTCGGTGAGTACCAACTCCTCGACGCCGACGGCCAGCGGCACCTGCTCGCCCTCGGGCTCGTTGGTGGAGGCCACCAATACAGGCCTGCCCCCATGCTCGAAGGCATGGAGTACCCCGGCTTCGCCCTGAGACGTCAACAGCCCCAGGGGTTGGGCGTCCCAGAGCTTGGCGGCGAGGACCGCCAGGGTCGCCGCCACCGGCAGCGGCGAGTGGTCGGCCAGCAGATAGTCGAAGTCGCCGATGGCGCTGCCCTCGCCGCCGAAGTAGTACAGACGCCTGGCCCCGGCGCACAACTCGTCCGTCCATTGGCTGAGCACCCAGTTGCTCTTGGTGGTCTCAGAGACCACCTCCTGTCCGCTCCAGCCCCAGGTGATCATCTCCGCCGCGGTCTCATTATCCCAGACGGCCACGCTGTCCAGGCCGAAGGCGTCCAGATCGTCGCGGGCCTCCTGGATGCCGCTCCCGTTGCCGTAGTGGATGGGCAAAGCGTCGATGTACCTGCCGACCCCGGCGTTGAGCACCTCGAGGCGGAAGTTCCGGGGCCACAGCCCTCCGGCCAGCACGGAGCGCAGGCTCGGGTCTACCGACCGCGCCGCCTCGACGCCGGCTCGGCAGAGCTTCACGTAGTCGCCGACGGAATCCGCCGTCCCGCCGGGGCTGATCTCATTGAGCCATTCCCAGCCGCTGAACCGGCCGTTGTACTGCTCGCTGACGGTCCTGACCGTGTCGCTGAAGGCCCCAAGGTCGCAATCGAACATGCGGTAGCCCGCGGGACCGCCGCGGGACATGACCCAGGCCGGTGGGTTGTAGATGCACAGCGTCAGGTCGATTCCGTTGTCTCGAGCGGCGTCGAAGAACGGCTCCCAGGCGGGGAAAGCGTACACATCCGGCCCCGGCTGCAGGACGTTCCACTCCGTGAAAGACCGGCAGCTTGTGAGACCCAGACGCCGCGCCGCCTGGAAGAGGCTCCGCGTGCGCGGCTCCTTGGCGGGACCTGCATGCACCGTCATGCCAAAGGGTGTGGGCGCCCCTCCGGTGATCGCCTGGATGTCCGGGATGCGGCAGAAGGTGGTCTCGCGCGTTTCCCAGCCATCGGCCTGGGCATGGAC
>CAZXDD010000023.1:0-27732 GCA_964639415.1 uncultured Armatimonadia bacterium | reverse complement strand
CCCAGGGGTCGCCAGACTCTCCCGGTCGGCCCTGCGGGCCTGGGAGAGGTGGACGCCCAACGGCCGACGACAAACGACCAGGGTCTGCCTTTGCCCTCTACCCCACCCGGATCGGGTAATGCCCGTACCGCTCCCGGCAGGCCTTCATCATCTCCAGGTTTTCCGGCTTTGTCCCCATCGCCAGCGAGTGCGTGGCACCGTAGATGAACCCTCCCCCCGGCGCACCCCAGGCGATGGCGTAGCGGGCATCCTCCTCGATGTCCCGCGGGCTTCCCAGGATCAGGTGCTCATTCCACACCCCGCCCCACAGGACCAGCCGATCGCCGTACTGCTCCTTGAGCTTCTTCATGTCCATGGTGCCGCTGGCCTGGATGCCCTCGTAGCCGTCGAACCCGGCCTCGCACAGGTACGGCAGGGCTTCCCAGATGTTCCCGCAGCAGTGCTTGATGACGGTCAGCCCCAGCTCGTGGCCGCGGCGGACGTACTCCTTCCACCACGGCAGCACGTGGTCGCGCAGGATGGCGGGATTGGCGAAGGTCCCGGTGGAGCTGCCCAGGTCGGCACAGGGCATCACCGAATCCACGCCCTCCTCGGCATACCACGGAAGCTGGGCCATGCAGTGCTTGGCCTGCAGCTCGGCGGTCTTGGCGTGCAACTCCGGGTGCAGGGCCAAGTTGAGGTACTGGATCTCGTCAGTCGGTCCGACACCCGGGAAACCCATGCCACCCACGCAGGAGTTGATCCAGTGGGTGGCCTTCTTCTCGGCCACCACATGGCGCAGGACCTCCCAGCAGGAGTCTTCCGGCTTCTGCGGCGGGTTCTCGTCGAGGCGGTCGATCTGCTCCTGGAGCTGTTCCACCGTAGGAGGGTTGTAGCCCTCGGTGTTGAGCCTGTACGGCATGAGCTGCTCGGTGGTCTTGGAGACCCGGAACAGGTTCCCGGCGCCATCACGGTAGGTTTCGTGGTCCACCTGCTCCAGGGCCTGTGGGTGGCTGCCCTGCGCCGGGTTCTGGCCCACGGTGATGATGTCGAACCCCAGAGCATCGGTGAGGTCGATGATGTCGCGCTTGTAGCTTTGAACGATCTCGTCCCGCCTGCCCTCCCACATGCCTCGGGTTTCCTTGATCTTGGCGTGCACCCATGTCTCGCGGCCCAGCACCATCTCGTAGATGTTATAGTCGATGGAGTGCTCACCCCAGGGGACGATGTCGGGCTCCTGGTGGCCCAGGGTAGTGATGACGCGCTGGCGTGGTAGCACCGGAGCGGCCTCCTGACAGGCAGGTATGTTGGACGTCGAGGGCCAACATTCGACAGATCGACGAGAGGACCTGCAGGGATGCGATGCAGCCTCCGTCGGCCCCGTGGCCTCGCGGCCCTGGAGGACCGGGGCCCGCTCGAGGAGGAACCGCAGTGGACCGACGGTTAGGCGAGGCGCTGGGCCGGGTGCCGCTGTTGTCCGCACTCAATCAGGAGCAGCTAGACAGGCTGGCGGCCTCGGCCGTGGTCGAGGACTATCCCCGCGATCTGGAGTTGTTTTCTGTGGGTGAGACCGCCCACAGCTTCCTGCTGGTGCTCTCGGGCGCGGTGAAGGTCTATGCGCTCTCACCCGACGGCAGAGAGCACATCCTGCATCTGGTCTCCGAGGGGGGGCTGGTGGGTGAGGGAGCCGTGTTCGGCCAGGGGACCTATCCGGCTTCGGCGATGACGGTGAGGGAGAGCACCGTAGCGCGCTTCGACCGCCGGCGCCTGGTGGAGGCACTCCGCGACGACCCCGAGCTGGCCCTGGCCATGATCGCGGGCCTTTCACAGAGGCTGAGGCAGTTCGTGCAGGTGATCGAGGACCTCTCGCTGCGCGATGTCACCGCCAGGCTGGCGCGCTTCATCCTGCAGAACTCCAGCGACGGGGAGTGTCGCCTGCCGGGGACCAAGACGCAGTTGGCGGCGCAGCTCGGAACGGTCCTGGAGCCACTCTCCCGGGCCCTGCGCAGGCTTCGCGAGGCCGGGCTGATACAGGAGCGCGGCGGGGTTCTCATCCTCCTCGATGAAGAGGGCCTCCAGGAGATCGTGGAGGGCCTGCGGGAGGTGTGAGGCGGCCGGGCCGACGGGCCTCGACGGGGGCTGTTGGCGCCCAGGACGCCAATGGCGGGAGCCTCACTTGCCAAACTGCGCCTTCAGGAGCCTCCCCAGCACCTCCAGCGGCCCCGACAGGTGCGGGATCAGGGGCCGCCGGCCCGACAGGGTGTCGCGATGGACCATGTCACTAAGCTCGCGCTTCGGCGGCGCCGATGTCTCGCCCTCCGGGTATCCGAGGGTGCAAAAGCCGGGCAGCACGTAGTCCTGGTCGATGCCGAGGATCGGCTTGAGCGCGCTCTCCTTGAAGCCCCCGATCCAGCAGGTGCCCAGGCCGAGATCGGCCGCGGCGAGCATCAGGTTCGCTGCGGCGAAGATCGCATCATCCCTGGCAAAGGGCGTCAATCGACGGACACAGACCACGATCAGCGCCGGGGCCTGACGGATATGCGGCCAGCCCAGGCCCATGTAGCGCGAGTGCCTGCCGACCAGATCCTTGACCTCGGGGTCGGTGACGATGATGAACTCCCACGGCTGCGAGTTCACGGCCGTAGGCGCCCAGCGGGCGGCCTCCACGACCTGCGTAAGCAGCTCATCGGGAACGGGGTCTGCCTTGTACCGGCGGACGCTGCGGCGCGACCGGGCAAGGTCGGTGAAGGAGTGCATGGCGAAGGCTCCGCATTGGCGATTTGGCGAGTGAACGGTGGCGGCAGCAAAAGGGGCGAGAGTGGCGACGGCTGGCTACCCGGCCCATCCTGCCGGCGGACCGGCGGCGGCACTCAGCGCCTCCCTGATGCGCTGGATCGCCTTCGTCTCGGCGGTAAGTGCGTCGCGGAGGATATTGGCGCCCTCCCTGCGGCGCGCCGGATGGCGGAGATTGTGCTCCTGGTTTGCTCCGAACAGGCCCCGCAGCGCGTCCCAGTTGCGGGACACGATATCGTACTGCTCGGCCGCGGCGGCCAGGTGGGCAGAGCCCGATGAGTGCGCCACCTGCTGCACGAAGTCGGCGGCCAGGGTCTTGGAGCGGGCCCAGGTGAGGATGCCCAGGGTCGCAGGATAGCCCGGCTCGAGGTCCATGTTGGCGAAGACCGCGATCCACTGCTCGTAGGCGGCCCTGCCGGTGAGCAGCCCGGCCCTGCGGACGGAGGCGAACCACAGGACGGCCTCGGCCAGGGCACCGGCGATCAGCTCCCGGCGGGGAGGCGGCGCGCTGCGCGCGCCCAGCGTTACCGTCTCACAGCTCGCCGGTCCCCGAGAGGCCAACTCCGCCGAGTTCACGGTCTGGTACTCTCCGGTCCGCGCCACGGCATTGCGGCACAGCAGCTCTTCGTCGCCCACATAGCCCGCCACAATCCCCCAGTCACCCCAGCCCTCGGTCCCCACGGCCAGCACCGGCCTGCCGGCGTCGATCTCGTGGTGGATCAGTGCCACAGCGGCCTCGCGGGTCATCTCCCGGCGATGGCAGTGGTCGATGCCAAGAGCGTCCAGTCCCTGCAGCAGCGTGGCCGCGGTCTCGGCGAAGGGTGCGTCCACGTCGGGCTCGGGGCTCGAGCACAGGAACCGCCACGCCTCACCCGAGACGCCGCTGAGGTAGGCCAGATCGACGCTGCCGCCACTGTAGGCCTCCAGGGCCGCAACGGCCGCCACATGCAGGGGTGCCTGATAGTCCAGAGCAGGGATGTCCTCGATGACGCACTGGTTCATATCGGTCGCAGACTCCCGGGAGTGTTTGCGGGGAGTATTCCCCGGCCGGCGGCGGTGCGCCTGCAGGGGGAGACCGCCCGCAATCCCCCGGCCGGCACAGTGGGAGCGACGGCGCCCGTTGCCGTGTGGCCGCCGACGGTGCCGGGACCTCCGTCTGCCTGCGGGAGGAGAGCACAGCACGGGCCTCGGCCGCCGGGGAGGGCACACAGCCCAGGCACCATGTGGCCGGAGTTGGGTACGGACTTGGCCCTGAAGGCCTTCGTCCCGCGAGAGTCGAATAGGTCACGGTCTGAGCACCGCGCATTACACGGAGGTGGGCGACAGATGGAGTGGCTACAGTCGGCGATGGTCACCACAGCTTTCGCGGCGATCCTGATACTCTCGGTGGCAACCGCGCAGGGCGCGCCGCCCGAGGTCCCCGAAGCCGAGAAGGCTCTGCTCAATACGGTGGACCCGTGGGGCCTACCCTTCAGCGACCAGCTCACCCGTTTCCAGCGGCACTTCTCGGAGGCAGCCGACGCGCCCTTCGTCCTGGGCATCACCCACGACCTGGTCAAGGTGTGGCCGGTGAAGTACTGGTTCCGGGGTGAGACTGTCGCGGCGGGTCTGCCGGCGGTGGAGGTGCCGGAACGCTGGGCGGCCGCGGGTGAGAGCCTGTCGTTCCAGGTGGCGGCACTTCCGCGGATGGGGGCCCCGGAGACGGAGTACTCCCTCGCAGTCAGGGCGGAGGGGGCGCAGGTCGCGGTGTACAGGCAGATCTTCGTCACCACCTCGGCGGGCGCCGCCTATCCGCGCTATGCCTCGGACCGCTGGCCGGACCCACTGGTTCCCGCCCAGCACGCCGTTGCCGGCGAAGCGGACCTGTGTCTGTTCTGGGTGGATGTGACCATCCCCGCCACGGCGTCGGGCACGTTGCCCTGCACCGTGACCGTGCAGGGCAACGGTGGGGCGGCGGAGGCGACGGTCCCGATCCGCGTCGTGCCCGGCCTGGACCTCGACCCCAAGGCCTACCCGTTCATCGGCTGGTTCCGTCGGCACAAGATGACCCCCGAGCAGTACAAGGAGCACTGCGCCCTGGTCCTGGAGCACCATATGATGCCCGTGGACGCTCTGAAAGGGCAGTGGGACCCGGAGGACCCGGCGAAGTTCGATGACCTCCGCACATACCTCGAGGCGAAGGGCCAAAGGCTCTTCGAGGTCGACGGTCCGAGCTCCAAGGACTTCGACTCCCTGTACGCCCACCTCCGGGAGAAGGACTGGCTGGCGAGTACCGTCATCTACAGCAACCAGGACGAGCCCGATGACGAGACCTTTGTCGCCCAGAACATCCCCTTCATGCAGATGGTACGGGACAAGTACCCGGGCCTGAAGGTCTACCTCGCTTCAGACTGGCACGAGAACATGCACGAGGGCTGCGACGCCTGGATGACGGACATCTCCTCCAGCGGCTACGACCCCGAGCGGCACAAGACGCTGGAGCACCCCGAGCTGTGGCACTACTACTGCCACCTGCCGGTGCGCTGGCAGATGCGGGCACCGCTGGTGGATGCCCCGAACATGCAGATCGACAACCCGGCCCTGGAGCACCGTCTGGCCCTGTGGATGAGCAGGTACTACGGGGCGAAGGTGGTCTTCATCTGGGCCGGCAATGCCTACACTTTCGGTCCGGACTTCTGGGACACGCTGAAGCTCTCCGACGAGCCGTCGGGGTTCCCCTACGCCGGCGTGCACAACGGCAACGGTTGGGTGGTGTACCCCACCGCCGACGGTCAGGGGACGCTGCCCTCGCTGCGGCTGAAGGTGATCCGTGACGGGCTGGAGGACCTGGCCCTGATGGAGGCGGCCCGGAGGGCGCTGGGCGAGGGCAGGGTGACCGGGGAGCAGGCGGCCACGCTGGAGGCGCTGCTGGATCCGGTGCCGGGGGTCTTCGTGCATCCGCAGTTCTTCGACCGCCTTCCCGAGACGCTCCTGGCCCGGCGCGAAGCGATACTGAAGACACTGGCGCAATAGGGCGGCGTCGCCGCCGACTCGCCGTAGCCGTTGAACTGCGACGCGCCGACTCGCCGACTCCCTCCGAGGCCTCCATGGAACGCCGCGATGCCGCGAATCCTGTCACGGTCACCGCGCCGCAGCCCGGCGCTGCTCCCGCTTCGCAGCGGGCCATGACGGCGCGGGCCCTGTTGGTCGCGGTGGTGATGTCGCTGCTGGTGGGGGCCTGGAGCAAGCAGGCCGAGCTGGTCACACTGACCAGCCAGATCTCGGAGAGCACCCCGCCGATCGCGTCGATCCTCTGTTTGCTTGTGCTGCTGAGCCTCGCGGGGCTGCTGAGTCGTCTGGCGGCGCGGCTGGAGGCCGAGGCAGGGCCGACGCGACTGTCGCGGCTGTGCCGGTCGCTGGTGTTCACCAGGGGCGAGACCCTGGCGGTCTTCGTCTTCGTCGCCATCACGGCCGCGATGCCCGGTGTGGGGCTGTTTCGCCAGGTGATGCCCTGTCTGATGGTGACCCAGTACTTCGGGCAGCCTACGGACCATCTGGAGGCCATGGCGGGGCACATCCCTTCCCAGTGGGCCCCGACGGACCCGGAGGTGGCCAGGGTGTTCTGGGAGGGGGGCGAGAGCAGCATTCCCCGGCTGGGGGTCGAGCGCGTGGCCGTGATAGGTCCGGCGCTGGAGGGGGTGTTCCGGTTCCTGGCCGGTCCGGCGATCGTCCCCTGGCGCCACTGGCTCTGGCCCTTCTTGGTCTGGACGCTGTACCTCAGTGCGTACTTCGTCGCTGCGTTCTGCCTGGTCTCGCTGATGCGGCGCTACTGGGAGGATGACGAGCGGCTGAGCTTCCCGGTGTCGAACCTGGCGGTGGAGATGATCCAGCCGGAGAAGGCGGTCTGGGCCAGGATCGGGTTCTTCCGGGACCCCGTGGTGCTGGTGGGCTTCAGTCTGGCGGTGCTGTACAACGTTTTCAACGCCCTCAAGGTCTTCAACCCCTCGGTGCCGGCGCTGGGTATCTCCTATCCGCTGGGGAACCTGTTCACCGAATCGCCGTGGAACACCATGCGAGGACTGACGGTATTCTACAAGCCCGAGATCCTGGGCCTGGGCTACCTGGTGCCCTCGGATGTGCTGTTCTCGATCTGGTTCTTTACGCTTCTGAGCTGGGGGATCCGCCCCTTCGCCAAGATGGCGGGGTACGATCCGGCGAACTTCCCCTTCGTGACGGAGCAGGCGATGGGTGCCTTCGTCGTGTTGGGGCTGTACTTCTTGTACCAGGCCCGGGATCGGCTGTGGCAGGCGGTGCGACTGTGGCAGAGTGCCGGTGAGCGCGTGGATGACAGCAATGAGCCCCTGAGCTTCCGCTGGCTGACGGTGGGAGCCCTGGGCGGCGCGCTGATCGTGATCCTGTGGCCGATCCTGTTCGGGGTCCAGTGGTGGGTCTCCGTGATGTACTTCTGCACCATGTTCCTGGTGCTGGTGGTGTACTGCCGCAACCGGGCGGAGATGGGCTTCCCCATCGTCTGGGGCTACCCGCTTTACATGCAGCGCGAGACGATGGTGACGTTCCTGGGCAGTGCGCCCTTCGTTGCCGAGGGGCATACGCGCTCGTTCACGCTGCTGACGATGTTCTCGTGGCTGCAACGCAGTGTGAACCAGGCGACGACCAGCATCGGCCAGGAGGCGTATGTATCCGCCGATCGTCTGGGGGAGGGGCGACGGGGCATCTCGCGGGTCGTGCTGGGGGCGCTGGTGTTCGGGATCGCCACGGCGTTCCTACTCAACCTGTCCGCGTACTACGAGTACGGAGGCCTGGTCTTGTCCAGCCCCGGTGGCATCGAGGGCGGGCAGATGACGCAGGAGGTGCTGGGGCAGTTCCGGGCGGTGTCGCAGTGGATCGACCAGCCGGTGGGACCGGACCTGCAGAAGATCGGGTACACGGTGACGGGGGCGGTGATGGTGGTGGGGATGATCCTGGGGCGGCGGGCGTGGATCCGGTTCCCCTTCCACCCGGGCGGCTACGCCCTGGCGTTCTGCCATCGCGGACCGTACATGTGGTTCGCGGCTCTGCTGCTGTGGGGGATCAAGGGAATCACGCTGCATGTGGGGGGCGTGGGCCTGTACCGGAGGCTCTCGCGGGGCTTTCAGGCCTTCACTCTGGGGCACTTCTTCTCCGTCGGGGTGTGGTCGCTCGCCGGTTTGCTGGCGGGAGAGTGGGTCCGGCGGTACATCGTGTGGTTCCTCTAGGGCGCGGCCGAGAAGTCCGGCCGGCCCGTTTCATGTCATTCTGAGCGTCCGCCTCGCGCAGCGAGATAGCGAAGAATCTCGCTGAATGCCAGGAGGTTCCTCGAGCTGCTCTTGCCGGTAGCGGATGCTCTGGCGATGAGTCTACCGGCGAAGGTGGGGTTCCCGGCCGGACCTCCAGCACGGGCGCGAGGGCTATCGGGTTGGGAGACGGGGCGGCACGGTTGTGCCGCCCCGTCTGCCTGACCCAGGGGGACAACCTCGGGCCCGCGGCACCCGCCGCAGGCCCGACCCGCTGCATACCGGCGCGCGGCCACCGCATGGGCGTCTGCCGCCGCTGAGCGGCGCGCGGATAGGCCGCGGGGAACGACTAGCCGAAGCGGTAGCCGAAGGACCTGACGGTCTGGATCCGCTCGGGACGCTTGGGGTCTTTCTCGATCTTGCCTCGCAGGTTGGCCACATGAACCTCGACCAGGTGGGTGTCGTACTGGTCGTGTCCCCAGACCTGCTCCAGCAGCTCCTGGACGCTGACCACCTCTCCGGCCCGCTTCATCAGAGTGACGAGGAGCTTGTACTCGGTGGGGGTGAGGGACACCGACTCCCCGTCAACCGTGACTTCGTGGGAGCGGACGTTCACCGTCACTCCTACGCCCTGCAGCACGGTGGGCTCGCCCTTGGGGGCCTCCCGGGCGTGATCGACGCGGCGCAGAACGGCTCTGGCCCGGGCGACGAGCTCGCTGAGGCTGAAGGGTTTGGTAACGTAGTCATCGGCACCCAGCTCGAGGCCCACGATGCGATCGGTCTCCTCGGCACGGCCGGTGAGCATGATGATGGGGACATGCGACACCGCCCGAACGTCGCGGCAGATGTCGGTCCCATCGTCGTCGGGCAGCGCGAGATCGAGGATCAGAAGGTCAGGGTTCTCGGCCTCCAGGATCTCGCGGCCCGCGTCACCCGTAGTGGCGGTGAGGACCGTGAAGCCGGAGGTCTCAAACTTCTTCTGGATCGCGCCCAGCAGGAGTTCGTCGTCATCGATGATTAGGACTCTTCGGCCTCTCATGGGCGGCTCCCGTTGCTACTGGTATGCACGCAGGCGACCGGAACTCAGTCCGGCGCCTCCGTGGGTTCCATCGGCAGCTCGACATAGAACGTGCTACCTTGACTGACTTCGCTGTCGACCCAGAGTTTTCCTCCCAGCACCTCGATGACACGTCGCGCTATCGCCAGTCCCAGACCGGCCCCGTCCTTGGCGCGGCTCCTCTCGTCGGTGCCGTGGACAAACTCCTCAAAGACTGTGCTCTGCTGGGACCTGGGGATCCCCGGGCCATTGTCGGCCACAGTGATGATCGCCCGATCGCCCTGAACGCTCAGTCCCAGACGTACCCACCCATTGGGCTCGTTAAACTTGACGGCGTTGTCCACCAGATTGGTCAGCACCTGCGCGAGACGCACGTGATCGGTCATCGTCTCGGGCAGGGGCCCCGGCTCATCGTAGATGAGCTGCACCGCGGCCTGCTTGGCCCGGGGCCTCAGGGTGTCCAGGACCGCGCAGACCACGGAGTTCAGGTCTGTAGGGGCCAGACTGATCGATACCTCCCCGGACCGGAGCTTGGAGAGGTTCATCAGATCGGCGATCACGCGTTCCAGGTGTCGGCAGGCCTTGTCCACCCGCTCGAGGTACATCACCTGCTCCTGGTTCACCTCGCCCACGTCGCCTGCCATGACCAGCTCATTGTAGGCACGGATCGAGGCCAGCGGCGCCCGGAGCTCATGGGACACCGAGGAGATGATGGTACCCCGCAGCTTCTCCACCCTGGCGCGCTCGATGGCGACGCTGGCCAGGCTCGCCAGGGGTCGCAGCAGGCGCGTCTGGTGTGGCGAGACCGGGTCTCCGGAGACCGGGTTGTCGGCGACGATGAGACCCACCAGCATCTCCTGGGTGACCAGGGGGACAAACACGCGCTCGTAATGACGCACCTCGGGACCGGAGACATCCTCGACCAGGTCGATCATGTAGGGTGCCGACCCCAGAGCGGCCTCGGCGAGGCGACTATGGCTGTCGCGGCGCAGGGGAATCGGGGGCTCGGACATGGGGGTGGGTTCGGCGTCCGCCGCGGCCTGCAGCCTCCCGACAAGGGTCTGGTTCTCGTGGTCGGCCAGGTAGATCTGGGCCCGCTCGAAGCCTATCTCCGTGCAGGCACTGCGGGTGACAACGGCCAGTATCTCCTGCAGGTCGGTGCGCTCGGTGACGGCCGTCGCGACCTCGAACAGGGCGCGAGCCCTCCCCTCCTCTTGCCAGGCCTGGGCGGCGACGACCTCCATGTGCTGGCTGCGCCGCCGGGCCACCTCATATAGCCGCGTGCTCTGTATCGCCACCGCCGCCTGTGCCGCCAGGACCCTCAGGCCGTTGGTCTCCCCGTCATCGAAGGTAGCCGCGCCTCGTCTGCGCACGGAGAGGGCACCGATGGCCGAGAAGTCCAGCATCAGGGGGACCGCGATCGTCACGGCGCCCGCGCTCGGTCCGGCGTTGCTCTCCACGTCTCCCCGGGCAAGGGCGATCTCGCCGGTCTGTACCGCCTGCCAGGCCAGCGGACTGGAGCGCAGCTCCAGCGCGCTGCCCTCGGCGTCGGGACGCGCAGCGGCGTAGCTCTTCTCGAACTGCTGGTCCTCGTCCAGCACCTCGACACAGCAGTAGTCGCCTGCGACGATATCAAGGGCGGTGTGGGCGATGAGCTCCAGCAGTTGGTCGATGTCGTTGCCGGCGTTCAGGGCCAAAGAGACTGCCAGCAGCTTCTCCTGGAAGTCCGCGGCCCTGTCGGACAACTGCTGCACCCGCTCGCGCCAGACGGCGTGTGCCAGGTGTCCGGCGACCATCGACAGGAGCGCGCACAGCCGCTCGTCATGAGACCGCGGCGTTCTCGAGCAGGTCACCATCGCGCCCACCAGGGCCCCATCAGCGGTGACTACGGGAACGTGGCACACAGAGCGCATCCTCTGCTCCACGTACAGTGCCCGTAGCGAAGTGGCGTCATCCAGGGCGTATGCGTCCGTGACGTGCTCGGGCAGCGGAGGGAGCTCTGGCGAACGGTGGGCGTGACGCATCTCGTCAAACAGGGCGGTGGCGATGGGTCGGCGCGCGCCCTGCGGCAGGCCGTGGGAGCTGTGTAGCAGCTCGCCCCCGGGGCATTCGGCGACCACCAGAACCGCGTCCGCGGGCAGCGTCCGCATCAATCCGGACACGATGGCGTCCAGCACCGCCTGCATGCCTCGGGCACCGTCGGTCTGTTCCACCACACGCCTGAGAAGCTCCAGCCCCTCGGTGGCCACGGGTACGGCGGACCCCGGCCCGGACGTCTCGGGAGTGGGCTCGAAGGTGACGAGCACGCAGCCGGGCCCATCGACCCACGGCACCGGCACCGCCGTGACCAGGCATTGCGTACGTTCTGAGTTCAGCGGACGCAGCGCCTCGTCTCGCACCTGCGGTACTCCAGCGTCCTGCGCCGCATGAAGCATCGCCAGGAGGGCGTCGGGGTACGCCAGGACCTGTCGCAGGTGCTTGCCACCCAACCGGCCGGGACCGCCCCAGCCCACCAGGCGCGCGAAAGCGGGGCTCGTGTGGAGAATCGCGCCGTCGACGGTGAGGATCACAAGAGGCAGAGGGAGCACGTCGAGGGCCGCCGACAGCAGGTCGACGGACGAACCGCGGCCGCGCGGATCGCCACCCGCGGGCACCACCTTCGGCACCAGCACCACGCCCTGCGTCGACCCGCGGGGCGTACTCACCGCTCGACATCGCATCTGCACGTCCACCAGGTGGCCGCTCTCGCGGTGGCGCAGCCGGGTTCGGACGATGAGGCCGCCGCCCTGCTCGACCTGTACGCAATCGGGAGCGCCGTCGGGCAGAGACCAGTCTGCCGTCGGGGTGGAGCCGTAGGCGACCAGCAACTGCACCACCCGGTCATCGTCGATCAATACCGATAGCCGCGAGCCCAGGAGGTGTTCGGGAGTGTCGCCGACGAGCTCCTGGGCCGCCGCGTTCATCTGGATCACAAGGCCTCCGGGGCTCACCACAAAGACGGCTTCGTCCAGCGCCTCGGACAGCGCCTCCTGAACCCCTCCGAGCACGTCAACTACCCGCTGCTCGTCCGCTCGGGACTGAGCGGTGAGTGCGCTGCGTGTCGCCTGCTCCAGCATCGCGGGCAGCAACTGCTCCCACCCCTCGTGCCGCGGCAGGCACCGGCTCGCGCCGTTACGCAGCGCCGAGGCCATCTGCTCATGGCTTCCGGGGGCGCCCCAGACGATGACCACCGCGCCCTCGCGGCTCCCTGTGAGCAGATGGGAAGGGCTCCCCAGCTCCACATCCCACACCACAACCGTCGGACACCCATGATCGCCGGGGTCCGGGAACTGCCGAGAGTCCCGGCACAGGAGGACATCCCACTGTGGCTGGCACTCCCGAGCCACAGCGGCGGCCTGCTGCAACACCGCACTCTCGGTACAGACGATCAGGATTTGCATTGCCGCCTCAGATCGGCCGCCCTCCGCCTTGATGCCTCCGAATGTGGCCACGGATCCCGACACGGCTCGTTTCAGCCACCGACCTCAAGGACCACAGTAGCAGAAGCATCTAGTCGGCGTCAAGCCGACAGGCCGCATCGGCCGCCTGCAGACGCGGGTTGCAGCACCCGCCGGGTGATCCGGCGCGGCCCGGTCGGGGCGCACGGGCTGATCCGCCTGATGAGCTCTTCCTGCAGTGGAGGTCAGGCGCAGAGTGACTTGAGTTGGCGGCAGTTCGGGGTCCGCATCGTCCTCAACCCGGAGGTTGGCGACGGCACCGCTGGGCCTCGCACCCGGCCCAAGGAGGCGCCAAGCCACCGGGAGTGGCGGGACACCCGCAGTGTGCGATCGGAGAGCAGTCGGGGACAGGAGACAGTCAGGTCCGGCGACGCGGTGGCCTTGTGACGGCCTCCATGGGCGAAGGGAACAGCACTTCTCACGGGCATGCCGCCCGGACGGGCAGTCCGGCACCCGGACCTGGGCGCAACGCCCCCGCGGCCCACCCGGTGGTGAAGCTCAGTGACGCCCCCGAGCCTGGCCGCGGTGGCCTTGCGCAGGGGGCTCTACGCATGCGCAAGGCCACGATGGCCGCGGTCACAGCGCCGGCGGCACCGTCCACCGCCTCCGAGACGCGATGGTCCCGATGGCGCCCCCGTTGCGGGGCAATCTCTTCATGCGCTCATCTCAACGCCGTCTGCGGGCGGCCTGCGGGCCGTCCCCGGCACGCCCGTTGATCTTCCGGCTCCCCGTCGCGGAGACCGGCGCCCAACGCCCTCAGTGCGCCGGGTGTCGACCGCCGCCATGACGAGGGACACCGCACCGGCCCCACAGTCACTCGGGGCTACTGGGTCGACGACTGCGCATCCACCGTGTCGGTTGATGACGACACGGCGGAGGGCAAGGCCGCTGCGCTGTCGATGATCTCAGGCGTCACGAGGATGATCAGCTCTGTCAGCCCTTCCTTCCACTCCTCGCGGCGGAACAGGGAGCCGATGATGGGCAGCTTGCTCAGCAGCGGCACGCCGCGGATGACCTTGCTCTGGTCGTGCTGAATCAGGCCACCGATCACCAAAGTGGCGCCGCTGGGCATGTCCACGATGGTCTTGGCGCGTCGTGTGCGGAAGGCGGGCACGTTGATCCCGGCGATGGTCACCTGGGTCGCCGTGTCGATGGAGCTGACCTCGGGCTCGATCTCGAGCTTGAGGGACTTCCCGTCCGGCATGATGGTGGGCTTCATCTTGAGGATGACGCCGTACTGCTTGTACATGATGGTGACGGCGGCCGCCCCACCACCGGCCTGGGGCACGGGGATGGGGATCTCGCCACCCACCACGATCTGGGCCTCTTCCCCCTCGTTCACCACGAGATTGGGCTGCGCCAGGATTCGCGCGTCGTCGTTGCCCTGCAGGGCGGTGAGGTTGGCGGCGATCGGGAAGACGTTCTGCACTCCGCTCTCCACGCGGACGAGGAACGGCTGCTCGTCGAACAGGATATTGCCGGAGGGGTCCACGACGACCTCTCCCCAGTCCGCGCCCATCCTGTCGTACACTCCGCGGTTAACGTCGGCGACCTTGACGTGGGCCACTACCTGACGCTTGGTGGCATCGGCGGTGGTTACCAGATCGACGATGGGGACATCGGAGCCCAGAGCGGCCAGGATGGCTCGAGCCTTCTCGGCCTCCTGCTTGGTTCTGAGCTTGGCTTCGACGACGAGCGCCTTGCCCTGGAGGACTCGGACGCTGAAGTCGTCTCCTAGGACTGCGCGCAGGCTCTCGGCACGGGCCGTCAGCGGGACCACGGGCTCCGGGGCAACTCCGACGAGGCTGATGATATCGGCTTCCTCGGAGAAGGCCTCCAGCAGCACCTTGAGTCGGGCCAGGGCGGCCTCATCCGGCGCGGAGCCCTCGATCACGATCTTGCGACCCTTCAGCCGCCACACATGGTACGGCTCCCCAATGGTGTCGGCGATCTGCTCCACCAGGTCGCTCATCCGCTCTTCCAGCGCCCCTGGATCGGTGGACAACGGCCCGGCCTCAGCGCCGGTGGTTACCAGGTCTCCGACCTTCCAGTCCTCGTTGGCGGCCTCCAGGATCTTCTGCACCCTGGTAAGCTCGCGCTCGCTGTCCACGGAGCCCTCGACCAGCACGGTTTCCTCGTCCCACACGATGTAGTTGTACTTGTCGCCCAGGATCTTCTTGAGGCCCTCAATACGTCTGGCCGCCGGGGTCTTGGATTCCATCTCCGACAGCACCAGGCTCAGCACGTTGATCTCCGAAGAGCTGGACGTGGCCTCGGCCAGCTTGTCCAGGCGGTTCTTCTCGATGCTGGTGGGGACGACCCCCTCGATGAGGATCGTGTGATCGTCCAGCTCCACCAGGGACACGTTCTCGGGCACCACGGGTCGCAGGCCGGCGATAGCCCGGGCGGCGGCGGTGAGGTTTCCCACATCCTGAGATGGCGCGATCATGTTGACCACGGTCACCTCCCCGGCCACCTGACGCGCCACCTCGGCGAGACGCTCCTGCTCCGCCCGGCCGGGTGCCACGCCCTGGATCAGCACGGTGTCCTCGGCGATGGCCGCGCACTCATACCTGGGGCCAAGCACCTTCTGCAAGACGGCCGCCTTGCGATCGGCCCGCGAGCCGACCATCGCCCCTCCACCGCTAACGGTGACGAGGTTGACGAACTTGGTATCTCCGCCGAGGGTCTCCAGGACCGCATCGATCCGCTCCTTCTCTCCGGCCGTGGCGACTTCGCCCTCGACGAGAAGCGTGTTTTGGTCCAGGACGGTATAGGTGAGGCCATCACCGAGGGCCGCACGCAGGGCGCGCTCGTAGGCCGCGGCGGTGCGCTTCTCGCCGCTTGGCATGCCCGGCTGAACCAGGTCGATGATCCTGGCCTGGGCCGGTATGGCGGCCAGGACGCGGTCCAGCCTGTCTCTGTCCGCCGGGCCGGCCCCGTCTCCCTCGATCAGGACGACGTCCTCGCCCACGAGCTTGTAGGTGTACTTGTCGCCGAGGCCCTCCCGGAGCATGTCCAGAGCCTGCTCTCCGGGACTGGTGGGGCCGGTGGCGACGAGGTTGACAATGTCTGCCCCGCCCTTCATCAGGCCGATGATCTTGGCCACTCGCTCCTGCTCCGAGGGGCTCTCCGCACGGCCCTCGACCACCAGGCCGGTCTCGCCCACGGGGGTGTACCGGTACGTGTCGCCCAGGATGCGCTGCAGGAGTTGAGCATATCGTTCGGCCTGCGACCGTGCGGCGGAGTGCACGCACACGGCGCTGATGATCTGCACCGATCTGGCGCTGCGGATGAGGCCCTCAACCCTGTCCATCTCCGACTGCGAGTCCACCTCGCCGTCGATGACGAGGGTCGTCTCATCGATGGTCAGATAGCGGAACTTGCCGGGGAAGAGCTTTTCGAAGACCTTCTGGTACTCCTCCGCGGTGGAGAGCCGGGGCTGCCCGACGGTAACGAGGTTCTTGATCTCCAGACCGGGCCGAGTCTTGGCGGCGATGACCGACTCCACGCGCTGCATCTCGGTCTTCGTAGCCACCTGTCCCTCCACCAGGACGTGCGCGGGGTCGACGATGGTGTAGTTCAGGTCGGGGCCCAGGACGCCGCGGAGCTCGCGGGCAACCTGCTCGGCCGTGGGCAGGCCGCGCACCTCTACGGCATATTCATGCCGTCCGGCCCGATCCCAGACGCAGAGCTTGGTCTGGCCGGTCTGCTTGGTGTAGACCATGAGCTCGTCGTAGGAGGCCACGACGACATCGATCACCTCAGGGTTGGCCACCCAGACGCGTTTCATCTTGCTGAACCTGAGCACCTTGGAGTCGTTCATCCTCAGCAGCAAGGCCTCACTGGCCAGAGCCTGCACCGCCAGTAGCAGTGCCAGGCCCAGCGCCAGCGGGGCGACGAGGCCCGGGCGTGAGCAGGTGACCGCAGCCTTCTTGGGGGTGTCCGAGTGCCAGCGCATGATCTTGGGTTCCCTTCCGCGGTGTCCGGTGTGTGCGGTGATAACGGACAAGGACTGCGCCATGCCCGGTGGGGTGGGCGGCGCGAGTCGCCGGCGGGATCGCCGGCGGTCCGGCGGCCCCCCGGCGTCAGGGCACGAGTTCCTGACGGTCGGAGCCACGGATGACCTCGACCACGGGCGGCTCAGGCTTCTTGGGTGGCGCAGCAGCGCCGGGACTCGCAGCGGGCTGAGATATCACGGGTGGTGGAGCCGCCACGGGCGGCGGCGTGGGAGTGGCGGGCTGCGGCGGCGGCTCGGCACCGGCCTTCTGGGTCTCGGCCTGCTTGACGATCTGCCGGTATGCGGGACCGGCGACATCGTCCAGCCTCTGCGGCTGCACGACGACGACGTCCTGCTCGCCCACAGGTCTCAGTGCCAGAGACAGCCGGGCCCTATCCTTGGCCAGCATCACCCTCACGGCCTCGTCGGGGGTGACGGCCAGCGTGGCATGCGCGTAATCCTCGGCCTGCGGCTCCACATCCTCGGCCTCCTGGGCAGGGGCCTCGGCCGGAGCATCCTTCCCGCCTGCGGAGGACTTGGCGGTCTTGGCGGCGTCGGCCTCAGTCGCGGCCCGAGACCGCTGTTCCCGCCGGGTGGAGGCCACGGTCTGCCCGCCCAGGGCCAAGAGCTCCACATCCTGGAGCAGGTTGGTGGCGATCGCGTTGTCCTGCACCTCGTAGGTGGCGATCACATCCACGCGATCCCCGGGCTTGAGCAGTCCGCCGACGCCCGCGATGGGGTCGACGGGCACCGTGATCGCCCTCATGCCCGGAGGCACGATGCCCGAAAGCCCCGCAGCGCCGCGAGACATCACCTGGCTGCGCTTGATGGGGGCGTTGGCGGGGAGCAGATCCACCGCGACGTAGCCCACAAGCTCCCTGGCGTTGCGAGCGGCGCCGTCGGGGACATCCGAGGGCTTCACCTTCTTGGTGGTCAGCATCTCGGAGGACAACACGCTCTTGGCCGGGATATCCCTGGCCGGCACGACGACATCGACGTCGGGAGGCGGAGGAGGAGGAGCTTCCGGCTTCGCGCCACGGAGGTAGAACACAATCAGGATCGCCGCCAGACCGCCGCAGGCCAAGGCGATCCCAATTGCGGTTTGGCGAGTGAGGCGTGGTGTACGCATGGCATCGTCACCCTTGCTGGTTCCGTTGAGGACTGCGGTTCAGTGCTGTGTACTATGGCTCATCGATGCCCGCTCAGACGGCCTGAGCGAACGGGTGTGCAGGCATGCCTAGGTTGTCGATGACGCGCCACGCGCGTCGGGGTAACGCTCTGCACCACTCCAACTCTTATCGGTGGGCACCCCGGGCAGGTACGGAGACCGCCTGGATGCACGCACGAAAACGTGGACCCGTGGAGGCTACTGCCTCAAGCGGATCCCCGCTGTGGGCGTCAAGAATTGTCCGGCGGTGTTTCCTGTTTTGGTGTAGGCTGCAGACACTTTAATCACCGCATGGTGGATTATAGCGTCCTTTGGCAAGGGCCGCAACCCCTGATGTCGCGCTTTTTTTGCAGGCCCGGCCTCAAGTCTAGGCCCGGCACCCTTTCGCCTCCTCGCGCCGCGTGCCGATCTGGGCCGCGCAAGACGATGCTCCCGGCCCGGACGCCGCCTGCGAATCGGGCAGCGGACCACCCGTCATCCGTTGGCAGGGATACGCGATGCGCTCACGAAGAGGCGATCCCAGCGGAGCGCGGTTCCGGCCCGCGGATGCGGCGATCCCCGGCGCGCGGCTCACCCTCCCCACGGTGGCCCCGGGACGCCATCGTGCATGTAGACAAGGGCGGTGGCCAGCAGACTGCCCAGGGCGATGGGGATCGCGTAGGGCAGCTTGCCCGCGGGCGTCGTGTCCTTGAGGTCCATCTTCTCCTTGGCGAAGGCACGCATCAGAAGCCCGCCCCCCAGCCGGCTCAGGCTCGCTCTGAGGTCGCGGCGCACCAGGGAGACCACCACCGCCAGCACGCCCCCGAACACGGCCATGTACACGATGGTCCAGATCAGGAAGACCGGGCCGTTGATGGCCCCCACGGCCATGAGCAGCTTGATGTCACCCCCGCCCAGCAGCCGTCCGAACAGCGCGCTCAGAATGAACAAGAGCAGTCCCACGCCCAGGCCCTCGAGGCTCTTGATGAGGCCCTCAACTCCGCCCAGGGCGGTCGCGGCGACCAGCCCGGCCAGAGCCAGCGGTGCGCTGACCCAGTTGGGGATCCTCTCCCAGCGAACGTCGGTGTAGACGGCGACGGCGACCAGTATGACGGTGAGAGCGGCCGGTATGTGCTGAGTCATCGTGTCAATCACCCGTCAGCGAGCATAGCACATCCCGCCGGGCCGCTCAACGACCGGCAGTCGCGGCTACTCGGCGGCGATGGAATCCGTAACTGTCCCGGTAGCCCGGAGGCCCCGCAAGACCGTGGGCTGCGGGAAGCACGCGCCCCACTGCAGACACGGCCACCGGCAGAGCATGCCCCGCCCGCGACGCCCCGAGCCCGTCGTCCAGGCCAATGGGGCCGCCAACATGCCTCGGTGCCACAGCTCGAAACCTGCACGGTGAGTGGCTCTATGGTCCCATGCCTGCCTTGTGTCGGCACGAAGGACGCGACCAGACACGGGACGGCAGACCGCCGCGGGCACCCGAGGGTGCGGAATGACTTCGCCGGCGGGCTCTCTCCGCCCTCTTCAGTCAGCGGTCCCCGAGTGTGGTCGGCATCGCCGGGTCCAATCCATAGCCGTAGCAGTCCAGCGCACGACAGGCGAGCCACGAGCGCTTTTCCACCGGGTGCTACCCAATTGCGGATCGCCGCGCCCTGCGCTATCATGACCGCGAGGCATAGGCGGCGGCAACCCGGCCCCCCCCAGGAAAGAGGTCTACCCAGCCATGGCCATGGATGCAGACCGGACCCGTGCCGAGGAACTCCGGGAGCAACTGGAGTATCACAACCACCGCTACTATGTCCTGGACGACCCGGTCATCCCCGACGCCGAGTATGACGCTCTCCTGCGCGAGCTGGAGCAGATCGAGGCCCGGTACCCGGAACTGGTGACGACAGACTCCCCCACCCAGCGCGTGGGTTCCGCCCCGCGTGAGGACCTCCCGAGCTACCGCCACGCACTGCCGATGATGAGTCTGCAGAGCATCTTCACCGAGGAGGAGCTGCGGGGCTTTGTGGACCACGTGCGCGAGGGGGCGGGCGAGCAGGTCACCTATTCGGCGGAGCTCAAGTTCGACGGTCTGGCCGTGGAGCTGGTCTACGAGGAGGGGGTCTTGACGGTGGCCGCAACGCGGGGGGACGGCACGACGGGAGAGGACGTGACGGATAACGTCCGCACGATCCGCTCGGTGCCCTTGCGCCTGCTGCGGCCCGGAGGGCGGCCGGCCCCGGCGTTACTGGAGGTGCGGGGCGAGATCTACATGCCCATCGATGGTTTCGAGCAGCTCAACCGTCGTCGAGAGGAGGCGGGGGAGCCTCCCTTTGCCAACCCGCGCAACGCCGCCGCCGGCAGCGTTCGCCAGCTCGATTCGGCCGTCACCGCCCGGCGCCCGCTGGCGATGTTCGCCTACGGCGTCGGCCGCGTCGAGGGACTCGGGCTCGTCTCGCAGGAGCAGATGCGCCACGAACTGCAGACCCTGGGGCTTGCGGTGAACGAGCACTTCGGAATCTGCGCGAATGTGGAGGAGATGCTGGCGTTCTACACGACAATCCAGCAGATCCGCGACGGGCTGCCGTACGAGATCGACGGCGTGGTGTTCAAGGTCAACGAGCTCTCGGCGCGGCGCGAGCTGGGCGAGCGCTCCCGCAATCCGCGGTGGGCGGTGGCTTACAAGTTCCCGCCGCGCCAGGTGACCACGCGGGTCCGCGCTATCCTTGCCGGCGTCGGCCGCACCGGGGCGATTACCCCGGTTGCGGACCTGGAGCCCGTCAGGGTGGGCGGAGTGACGGTGAGCCGCGCCACGTTGCACAACCAGGACGAGATCGACAGGAAGGACGTACGCATCGGCGATACTGTGGTCATCCAGCGGGCCGGAGACGTGATTCCTCAGGTGGTCGGCGTCGTGCTCTCCCAGCGCCCCGCGGGCACAGAGCCCTATCATCTGCCCGACCACTGCCCGGTCTGTGGCACGGCGGTGGTGCGCGAGCAGGGCGACCCGATCACGCGCTGTCCGTCCATGGATTGCCCCGCCCAGATCGAGGGCCGCATCGAGCACTTCGCCTCCAAGGGTGCCCTGGACATCGAGGGCCTCGGCGAGAGATGGGTGCAGATTCTGGTCCGCGAGGGCCTCGTCCATCACCTCCCCGACATCTTCGATCTGCACAAGGACCAGCTCCTGGCTCTGGACCGCATGGCGGACAAGTCGGCCCAGAACCTCCTGGACGCCATCGAGGGCGCCAAGCACACCACCCTCCCCCGCTTCCTCGTCGGGCTCAACATCCTCCACGTCGGGGAACACGTGGCCGATGTCCTGGCCCAGAGCATGGGGAGCGTCGAGGCGATCACGGACGCCTCCGTGGAGCGGTTGCAGGCCATCCACGAGATCGGGCCGCAGATCGCCGACAGCGTCCACGGATTCTTCGCTCAGGAGACCAACCGCCAGATCGTCCACGATCTTCTGCAGCGCGGGATCACCTTCGAGCAGCAGGCCACCGAGGCCACCGAGCAGACGCTCGCGGGCAAGAAGATCGTCCTTACCGGGGGATTGGCAGGCTTCACCAGAGACGAGGCCACGGCGGCCATTCAGCGCCTTGGAGGCCGGGTGACTTCCAGCGTCTCGAAAAGCACCGATCTGGTCGTGGCCGGGGTCGACCCGGGCTCCAAGTACGACAAGGCGGTGCAACTGGGAATCCCGATCCTCGATGAAGACCAGTTCAGAGCGCTGCTGGCCGGTGAGAGGCCGCCCGAGGTGCAGAGGCGATTGGAGCTATAGAGACAACGGCGAACGTCTCACCGCGGAGACACAGAGTGCACGGAGTTCCACGGAGAACGGCTACTGCAGACGGCGGCAGGGCACGGAGAACGGCGGAGCCCACCGAGGAACGGCCCAACCAGTCGGGGGCCCACCGGGGCGAAGGAAGAGGTGCCTTGACGGCTACCATCTGTCCACGTCTTCCCCCGGATGCCGGGCGGGGTGGTGATCGCGGCCCTCCTTCCAGGCGGCCAGGAGCTGGGGGAGCCGGTCCTGGTCAGCGCCTACTCCCACGCTGTCCACCTCGGCCAGTCGCACGCGATGGCCCGCCACCGGTGGGCGTCGAGTGGCGAGCAGCAGGCAGGTCTTGGCGGTGGTGCTGCCCGTCCGGAAGGTGTTCCGTGGCAGGCCGACGACGGCCTGGACCGTAGCCACGCTCAGCAGCCAGTCGCGTACGAAGCGCCAGCGGCTATTGGAGAAGACGCCCTCCGGCAGGATGACCGCGATGTGGCCGCCCTCGCGACAGAGCTGCCAGAAACGCTCGATGAACAGAATCTCGATGGGGACCCTGCGCAGGTTGTCCCAGGTGAGCCTATCGCGACCGAAGCGGTGCCGCCACAGATCGTAGCGGTCCGCCACAGCGGCCAACAACTGCTGCGAAGCCTCCTTGAGACCGGTCCCGGCGTACGGCGGATTGCCCACGACCCAGTCGAAGCTCTCCCGCAGCAGCGGCTCGTCGCAGACCTCGTCGGCCAGCAGGCCGTCGGCCACCTCCAGCCGGGCGCCGCTCAGGGCTCCCTGAGCCCGCCAGACCTCCTGCAGGCCGGGATCGGTGTCGAGGCCGTAGGCATTGGGGGGCCGGACCAGCCCGGCCTCCAGCGCCCGCAGGACGAAAGCCCCTTCGCCGCAGGCGGGGTCGATGAGCCGGCGCGAGGTCGCAGTCGAGGCCGCATCCAGCCACGCCAGGGCACCGAGGGTGAAGTCCACGACGCCGGGAGGGGTGAAGAACTGGCCGAGGGAGCGGGAGTGTGCGGTAGGCATGCAGCGAGTGGTTCGACGGAGGGGGGGCGGAGGCCTGCCGGGAGAGGCTCCGGTGCTTCGTCGGTTGCCATCAGAGCCGGCCAGCCGGGCAGGGGGCCCTGCCGTAGGGTCCGCAGCCCCTCTGTGCGCCGGTCCAGCTCCCCAAGTTGACACCTTCGAAGCCGCGGGATATGCTTGCCCCAATCCAATGGGAGTGTGAGGGCCGGGTCTCATCTCCGGCCCGCATCGTCTATATGAACGACTACTATCAGGCCGACTTCTTCCCCCGAAGACAGATCGAGGACATCCAACTGGCGGCTCTCCGCGGCACGATTGACCGGGCCAAGCGGTCACCGCACTACGCCGAGGCGCTCAAGGGCTTCTCGCCCGGCGACATCCGGACGCTTGAGGATGCCGGCAAGCTGCCCTTCACCACCAAGGATGACCTGCGCAGCCACATGCCCTACGGCTTCCTGGCCGTTCCACACCGGGACGTAGTGCGGATGCACTACTCCTCCGGCACCACCGGCGTTGCCACCGCCATCTACCACACGCAGCAGGACCTGCAGTGGTGGGCCGAGTGCGTGGCAAGAGGCATGTTGGGCGTTGGGGTGACCAATGAGGACGTCTTCCAGAACATGATGGGGTATGGACTGTTCACCGGCGGTCTGGGTCTGCACTACGCCGCCGAGCTGGTGGGCTGCATGACCATCCCGGCCAGCTCCGGCAATACGCAGCGTCAGGTGCAGCTCATGCGGCAATTCGGCAGCACCGTTTTGCACATCCTGCCCAGCTACGCGATGAAGATCGCCCACTACTGCCAGGAGCAGGCTATCGACCCGGCCCGGGACCTGTCTCTCAAGTGCGCGTTTCTGGGCGCCGAGCCGCACACCGAGGCCATGCGGCGGCGTATCGAGGATGTGCTGTGCTGCAAGGTGTACAACTGCTACGGGCTCTCGGAGATGTGCGGTCCGGGCGTGGGGCTGGAGTGCCCGGAACAAAACGGCC
Organism: uncultured Armatimonadia bacterium; assembly: GCA_964639415.1. GTDB lineage: Bacteria > Armatimonadota > Zipacnadia > Zipacnadales > JABUFB01 > CAYRFY01. The sequence continues at coordinate 4,222 of CAZXDD010000023.1, read as the reverse complement.
TGCATCTGCGGGAAGACCACTATCTGGCCGAGATCGTTGACCCCGAGACTCTGGAGCCGCTGGGGCCCGGCGAGCAGGGCGAGCTGGTGCTGACCACCCTCAACCGGCAGGCCAATCCGCTGATCCGCTATCGCACCCGGGACATCACCAGTATCATCGACGAGCCCTGTGCGTGCGGCCGCGAGCACCGGCGGATCTCGCGGATCGTCGGCCGCTCGGATGACATGTTCATCGTCCGCGGCTGCAACGTGTACCCGATCCAGGTGGAACGCGTGCTGATGGGTGTGGATGAAGTCGGCTCCAACTATCTGATCACGCTGGAGACCGTGGACCATCTGGACCAGATGACGGTGACGGTGGAACTCAGCGCAGGCGTGTTCTTCGATGATGTGCGGGCGCTGGACCGTATCAGGCAGCGGATCGTGGACGAACTTCGGCACGAGGCGTTGGTCACTCCCAGAGTCGAGCTGGTTCAGCCCAACAGCCTCCCGACAACGGAGGGCAAGGCAGTGCGCGTTATCGACAAGAGAGAGCCGGCGGACGGGGGGAGCGCCTAGATGCCACAGCGCACGCTCCTATCGGGCAATGAGGCCATCGCCAGAGGCGCCTGGGAGGCGGGAGTGCGGTTTGGCTCAGGCTACCCGGGCACGCCGTCTTCCGAGATCCTGCCGGCCCTGACAGAACTCGGAGACGCGTATACTGAGTGGTCGGTGAACGAGAAGTGCGCTCTGGAGGCGGCGGCGGGCGCCAGTCTCACCGGTGCCCGCTGCATCGTCACCATGAAGCACGTGGGCCTGAACGTGGCCGCCGACCCCTTCTTCACCCTCTGCTACACCGGGGTCAACGGCGGCGTGGTCATCGTCTGCGCCGACGACCCTGAGATGCACAGCAGCCAGAACGAGCAGGATAACCGCAACTACGCCAGGGCCGCCAAGGCCCCGGTGCTCGAGCCGTCCGACAGCCAGGAAGCCAGGGACTACACCGCCCTTTCATTCCGGCTCAGCGAGCAGTTTGATGTGCCCTTCATCCTCCGCACCACCACCCGCATCGCCCACAGCGATACCCCGGTGATTCTGGGGGAGCGTGACGTTCCCGAGCGTGATTGCGAGGCCGTCCGGGACCGGCAGAAGTACGTGATGATCCCCGCCTACGCCCGGAAGCGTCGCCGGGCCATGCACGAGCGCACCCTGGCCTTGAAGGCCTTCGCCGAGGAGACCGAGCTCAACCGCACCGAGCCCGGAGACGGCAAGACGGGTATCATCGCCTCGGGCGTAGCCTACCAGTACGCGAAGGAGGCCGCTCCGGGGGCGTCGTTCCTGAAGCTCGGGATGACCTGGCCTCTGCCGGAGGCGATGATCCGGCGGTTTGCCGAGAGCGTGGAGAAGCTGTACGTCATCGAGGAACTCGACCCAATCATCACCGAGCAGGTGCTGGCGATGGGGCTCGCGGTGGAGCCTCTGCCTCAGACGCTGCAGTTCGGGGAGCTATCGCCGACCCGGGTGGCGGCTGCGCTGCAGGGCGAGGACCCGGAGCTCAGCGGGGACTCCCTGCCGCCGCGGCCGCCCACGCTGTGTGCCGGGTGTCCCCACCGCGGGGTGTTCGTGACCCTCCGCAAGCTCAAGGCCTATGTGACCGGGGACATCGGCTGCTACACTCTGGGTACGCTGCCGCCCTTGCAGGCCCTGGATACCTGTCTGTGCATGGGTGGCGGCGTCGGGCAGACCCACGGCATCCTCTCGGCCTGTGGCAAGAAGGACAAAGAGGTTGCCGTTATCGGGGATTCGACTTTCGTTCACTCCGGCATCACGGGCCTGATCAACATCGCGTACAACGGCAGTCCGGCGGTGGTGTGCATCCTGGACAACGGCACCACCGCCATGACCGGGGGGCAGGACCACCCGGGCACCGGGGTCACACTCAGCGGCAGGCCGGGACGGCGGCTTGACCTTCCCGGCATCTGCCGGGCCGCGGGGATCCCCAATGTCGAGGTCATCGACCCGCGGGACCTGAAGCAGACCGAGGAGACGCTCAAGGCCGCCATGGCCTCCGACGAGCCCTGGGTCATCATCGCCCGTTGCCCCTGCGTGCTCATCAGCCGCGACCGAAAGCCTCCCTATCAGGTCGATCAGGAGGCCTGCATCCGCTGTGGCGCCTGCCTGCGCATTGGCTGTCCGGCGATCGCGGCCGAGCCCACGGATGATCCCAGAAGGCCGCGGCCGGTGATCGACCGGTCCATGTGTGTGGGCTGCGGACTCTGCGCCCAGGTCTGTCCGCAGGACGCGATCCACGTGGCCGAGGCCGACGGAGACGAGGACTAGCGTCGCCCGGACTGCTGCGCATTGCCCACGTGGCTTGAGAGCCCCCCCGGCGGACGGTGTCCTCCGCCTGCTGGCTTGACCGACGAAAGCGAGTTACCATGGTTACGAACGTGCTTCTATGCGGCGTCGGGGGCCAGGGGATCATCACGGCCTCCAAGATCCTCTCCGAGGCCGCGCTGATGTCCGGCTATGCGGTGAAGAAGAGCGAGGTCCACGGGATGAGTCAGCGCGGTGGCAACGTGGAGAGCCACGTACGCTTCAGCGCGGACAGTCCGGTCCACGCTCCAACGATCCCGACGGGCGAGGCCTGCATGCTGTTGGCCTTCGAGACCCTGGAGGCCCTGCGCGCCCTCCCCCAGACCTCTCCGGAGGCCCTGGTCCTGGTAGACGAGCGCCGGATCGTCCCGATGTCGGTGAACACTGGCCTGGCGCAGTACCCCGACGACGCCATGCAGCGGCTCGAGGCCGGCGGCCGACACGTGCACGTGGTGCCGGCCTTCGCGATTGCCACCGATTTGGGCGAGTACCGGGCGGCGAATGTGGTCATGCTGGGAGCGGCCAGCAGGCACCTGGGCATCACTTCGGAGGTATGGCAGGAGGCCATCAAGCACTCGGTGAGGCCCAGGGCCGTGGACAGTAGCCTGAAGGCCTTTGAGGCCGGGCTGGCGGCCCTTGCGGGAGCATAGAGGTCCGGCGGGAAGCCCCGCATGCGCCGGGAATGTCATCCCCAGAGAGTCCGCTCCCGCAGGGAGCAGCTCGAGGAACCTCCCGGCATTCAGCGAGATCCTTCGCTATCTCGCTGTGCGGGATGGACGCCCAGGATGCCAGGAACCGGGCCGGCCAGACTTCTCGGCCGCGCCTCTACACCAATGCTACCGACGGCAGGCGATCGGGCCGGACGCGCAAGACACCACGCCCTTCCGGCTCTCGAGAGGGAAGCGGCGGACGGCGGACTACAGGGAGGGACATGCATGATCTGGGACCCATACCATGAGTGCATGGATGTCGAGCAACGGGCGGAACTGCAGGTGAGGCGGTTGCGGGAAACGGTGGCACGCCTGATGGCCAACGTGCCCGTCTACCGTGAGAAGTTCCAGGCTCTGAACGTTCGCCCGGAGGAGATCAGGTCCATCGAGGACCTGGAGAAGCTGCCTTTCACAACCAAGGACGACCTGCGCGACACCTACCCGTTCGGCCTGTTCGCGGCGCCACTGGCCGAGACCGTGCGGGTGCATGCCTCCTCGGGCACCACTGGCAAGCCCACCGTCGTGGGCTACACGGCCCAGGATGTGGACATCTGGTCCGAGGTGATGGCCCGGTCCATCGGCTGCTCGGGAGGGACGCCCCACGACGTCCTCCAGGTGGCCTACGGCTACGGGCTGTTCACCGGCGGGCTAGGGCTGCACTACGGCGGCGAGCGCATGGGCTGCACCGTCATCCCGATGTCCTCGGGCAACTCCGAGCGGCAGTTGATGATGATGCGGGACCTGGGGGCCACGATCCTGGCCTGCACCCCGTCGTATGCCCTGACCCTGGCGGACATCGCCGAGGAGATGGGGATACGAGCCGAGGAGCTGAGCCTCAAGAGCGGGATCTTCGGCGCCGAGCCCTGGAGCGAGGGCTCCCGGGAGGCCGTGGAGCGCAAGCTGGGGCTGTCGGCTCACGACATCTACGGCCTGAGCGAGATCATCGGCCCGGGTGTCGCGAATGAGTGTGAGGTCAAGGGCGCCCTCCACGTGTTCGATGACCACTTCATCCCGGAGATCATCGACCCGCAGAGCGGCAAGCCCGTGCCCGACGGCGAGCCGGGCGAGTTGGTGTTCACCTGCATCACCAAGCGCGCCCTGCCGCTGATCCGGTACCGCACCCGGGACGTCTCCACACTCAGCCGGGGGCAGATCGGA
>CAZXDD010000022.1:0-27877 GCA_964639415.1 uncultured Armatimonadia bacterium | reverse complement strand
CCCCCACCCTACCCTACACTCTTTCCCTACACGACGCTCTTCCGATCTACCGTCGGTGACGATCACATCCTCGAGCCCTGGTGGGGTGTGGGCGCGGCCTTCGACTGCAGCACGGAGCATACCTGGGGCGTACGCATCCCGCCGCAGGTGGCGGGCACGGAGCTGGGAGGGTTCCGCTACGACCCACCCATCAAGAGCCTCGATGACTATGACCGGCTCACCGTGCCGCAGTTTGCCTACAATCAAGAGCGCACGGAGCGCGCTATCGGTCAGATGGCGGAGCTACTGGGCGAGGCGCTGCCGGTGCGCCCGGTCTGCGCGCCGCCTCTGGGGCCGCAACTGGGGACGTACCTGGACCGGCTCCGAGGCATGGAGCCCATGCTCAATGACCTGGCCTTCGCTCCCGAGCGGGTGCATCGAGCCATGGCCAAACTCACCGAGGGCGTGCTGGCCTCGATGCGCGCGGCGGAGGCCACGGGGCTGCTGACCACCAACCACCACGAACCCATGTACTGCTCCGGCCCGGTCAACGGCGACCCCGGCGATGGCAACGTGGGGCTGCACAACCTGTGGACCTCGGCCAACAGCCAGGAGTTCGAGGTGGTCTCCCCCAGGATGCAGGAGGAGTTCCTGCTCAGCTACCAGAAAGTGATCTTCCAGCAGTTCGGCGCGGTGCAGTACGGGTGCTGCGAGGACCTCAGCCAGAAGATCGACATCGTGCTCTCGATCCCGAACCTGCGCATCTTCGTAAGCTCCGCCTGGACGGACCTGGATCGCGTCATCGAGGCCTGCGGGACGGAATACACGATCATGTGGCGGCAGGCGGCGGCGGCCGTGGTGTTCCCCGACGGCCTGGAGCCGATACGGGAGCATCTGGAGGAGGGGCTGCGGAAGCTGCAGGGGTACCACTATCAGATCGTCCTGCGCGAACTGGAGACCCTCCAGGGTCACCCCGACAGGCTGCGGGAGTGGGCGCGGACCGCCATTGAGCTGGCGGAGAAGTACGCTTAGGCCGCCGCGACAGCGAGACCCGGCACACGGGGAACGCCCCCTGGCGACGAGAGCAACAAGAAGGCAACTGACGGCGCGTCCGGAGGCGCGATAGGAGGAGCCGATGACAAACAAGGAGCGCGTGTGTGCCGCCCTTCGCCACGAGCAGCCCGACCGCACGCCATACCAGATCGGGTTCACCCAGAAGGCCTTCGCGGCCATGGTGCAGTTCTACGGCGGCGATGGGTTCGTGGGCATGATGGACAACGCCATCCACGGCGTCGCCGCCAATCCGGGGGCCAGGGACCTGTGGCTCGACGACAACACCTGGCAGGACGAGTTTGGCGTTCGCTGGGACCGCTCCATCGATCGCGATATCGGCAATGTGTGCAACTGCGTGCTTCCCGACCGCAGCTTCGCAAACCTCGAGCTGCCCGACCCGACGAGCGCGGACAAGTTCGCGGGCATGCAGGAGCAGGTGGCCGCCGGCAGCGGCAAGTTCGTCCAGTTCGGTATCGGCTTCTCGCTGTTCGAGCGGGCATGGACCCTGCGGGGCATGGAGAATCTGTTCACCGACATGATCGAGGCGCCGCAGTTCGTGGACGCTCTGCTGGACTCCATCTGCGACTACAATGTCGCGTTGGTGAAGAGGGCGGTGGAGTACGAGATCGATGCGGTGCACTTCGGCGATGACTGGGGATCGCAGCGAGGCCTGCTCATGGGCCCCAGGCTGTGGGAGCGGTTCATCAAGCCACGTCTGGCCCGCATGTACGGGGCGGCCAAGGAGGCGGGCAAGTTCGTCACCATTCACTCGTGCGGAATGGTGCAGGAGCTGTTCCCGCAGCTCATCGAGATCGGCCTGGACTGCTTCAACCCCTTCCAGCCCGAGGTCATGGACCCGTACGAGATGAAGGCCCGCCACGGGCACGAGTTGAGCTTCTGGGGCGGAGTGAGTACCCAAAAGCTCCTGCCCTACGGCACCACCGACGACGTGCGCCGCGAGGTGAAACGGCTGATGGCACAGGTCGGCAAAGACGGCGGCTACATCCTGGCCCCCGCCCACTCCATCCCCGGCGACGCCAAGCCGGAGAACATCATGGCGATGATCGAGGCGGTCAACGAGCAGTGAGGGGCGGCGACGGCAAATCACCGCTGGCCCCCCGCCTCCGAACATGCCGCAGGGCGCCGCAGGCCCTGCTGTAGTGCAGGTCCGTCACAACCACATCACGCAGCCACAGAGGTCTACCAATGCCCATCGTCAACGTGTACGAAGTCGACCGTGTGAAAGCCCGAATCCGCGACGGAGAGGGCGAGTGTTTCGGCGCCACGGCCTTCACCGGAGATGCCTTCAAGAGCAAGATCACCGGAGTAGGGGTGACCATCATTCCTCCCGGCGCCAGCATCGGCGACCACCCTCACGGCAATGAGGAGGAGATCTACTTCGTGATGGAGGGCCGGGGCATTGCCGAGCTGGACGGCAAGAAGCAACCGGTGAAGAAGGGAGACGTGCTGTACAACGTCCCCGGCGGCACCCACGGACTGGCCAACGCCGGCGACGAGGACCTGGTGATCTTCGCCTTCTGCGTGGCGGAGTAAAGGCGCCGGCGACGATCTATGCCCGCCGCTGGCCGTTGAGCCGAACTCAGCGCTGCCCGCGGGTCACCGCAAGATGGAGACCCGCGGGCACGGCAGATCATCCTGCGCCGCCCGGCGCGGCCGGCGGTCTGCTAGTCCAGAGCCACCCCCGCCGCGCTCAGACGCTTCTGCAGGCCCTCCAGCTTCGTTGCCATCTGCTCCCGCATCTGCCGATCCGAGGTGATCACCACCGCGGTGGCAACATCCAGAGCCGGCAGGTTGAGCCGGAGCCGGCCCTCCTGTCGCTCGGTGGCCACCGGCGTCACGCCCCGGCAGGAGACCTCGAACACGTCCGTCGGGCCCAGCCACGGCGGCAGGTCGAACTCCACATCCAAAGCGACGCTGTCGTAGCTGGCCACGGGCTTGGGGTCGCGGGCGTTGAAGTCGGAGTCGATGTTGAGGTTGACCGCGATGAGCACCACGGTGTCCAGGCCGCAGACGATCGCCCGGGCGTGGGCGGCGGGGCCACCGCGAGGGCTCTTCTCGGGCTCGCAGCCAACGAGCCTCGCCAGGTCCGACACGTCGCCCCTCGCCAGCAGCGGCCCCAGCAATTGCAGCTCCGCATTGACCCGCCCGCACTCGTGGGTCGCCTCCCGCAGGCCGTCCAGCAGGTGCTGCGGGATGTCAACACCAAAGGCCTGTTTCTCCTTGAGCGCGGTCATGTTCAGGCGGATGGCGTCGTGCTCATTGGAGAGCCACGTGCTCTGCTGCGGTGTGACGTGGTTGACCCCGTAGTTCCAGTTCAGCGCCCCTTTGGCTCCGTTGGCCAGGCAGGAGTAGACGATGAGGCGATGCTCGCGGGGGTCGATGGGGCGATAGTGGCCCACCACTTTCGTGGTTCCGGCCTCCAGGAGTACGACGGCCTCGATGTTGCGGAAGTAAGGCCACCACGGCCGTCTGGCGATTCTCAGCTCGCGCCGCCCGATGTCGCCCGGGGTCTTGAAATCCAGCGTCCGCCGGTAGCCTTCGCTGTCGGCGATGCCGAAGTCGATCCCGTACTCGTGGGACAGCGCGTCGCAAAGCTCGATGTAGCCCACATCCGTCCATGGCGCCATGATGTTCATGCAGTGGGGCGCGACGGGCAGGCCCCTGTCGCGCATGAGGGCATCGGCCTGGACCAGCATCTCCTGCGCATCGCCCGGGGTCTTGCGCCAGCCGTCGATCTCGTCGATCCACCATGCCGTCAGCGGGGGCCGCTGGGGTTGGGCAAGGTAGGCCTCGATGCTCTTCTCGCTTGGATAGGCGTAGGGGAAGTAATAGAGCCCATTGCGGGCAAGCTCGGCCATGTTGTCAAACCGCGCCCCGCAGAAGCCCACCTCGGCGAAGCACAGGTTGGCGATCTCCGCCACTTCGGCGGCCCCGGGCTGCTTGCCCAGGATCACCACCTGTATGGGGAAGTGCGAGGAGAAGGCGCGCACGGAGTGTCCGGCGAATCCGCCGCCCTGAGCCCGCACGGTGACCACCACCGGCGCCGCCGGCTCCAGAGGGTGCTCCAGGGCGATGCGCAGTGGCACAGTGTCGGCCCGGAGACGGACGGCCTCCGCGTCCGGCTCGACCCGGTCCGTCACGTCCTCACCGTTGACCTCCACACGCTCGATCCGCCGGCCCACCGGCTCGCCTCGAGCGGAGAGGTAGACATGCAACGTGCGGAGACTCTCATCGAAGGCGATGAAGTTGACCAGCAGCGGAGGCGGTCCGGGGTCCAGAGCGAACTCGACCTCCAGCGCCCCCTCCCCGGAGCCCGCGAGCCGCACTCGGTGTGGCCCCATGGGGGCGCCGAGCATCGCCTGAGCCGCCTGGGTGAGACTGACGCCGGCGGACTTGATGAGGACCTGTGCCACCGCCCCCGGCGGCACCTCCTCCGGCCACGCACGCCACCAGCTCAGGCGCCCCGCCTCGATGAGGGCCTGCGCGGCCTCGCCGTCCAGTGCCAGGTCCGTGACCCGGGCCGGCCCGGCGCCAATGTTCCGGACGTACAGGGCGAGGGTGTAGCGGTCGGGACCGCTGATGGTCGGCGAAAGCGGCGCCGCGGCGTACTCCACGGCCTCCAACCGCCACTCAGCGCTCTGCTCGATGACCCGGGGCCCCGCGGATAGTGCCTCCACCGCGGCGCCACTCAGGTCCGGCAAGGGCGGTGCTTGCCCGATTCCAAAGGACGAGAACTCCGCGGGTGACTGAGCGTAGAGGCCCGGCCGCCCGGCCTGCCCGGCGAAGGGGTCACGCCAGACCCCGACGGACTTGCCGTCTACCTCGAGGAGGATCAGTCCCTGGCTGAGCGTGACGGAGCACCGATAGGGACGCCCGACCTCTGCGATGAAGGGGCGCAGCGGATGGATCTGCCGCTTCCCGCCCACCGTCTGCATCACGAAAGCCGACTTGTACGCCCCGCAGCGCACCAGCACCCAGTTGTCCGCGTCCAGGTACTTGCAGACGATGCCGATGCAGCCGTCACCGCTGGAGTTGGCCGCCGTGGCGGCGCCCTCCACGGTGATGGAGCCTTCGGTGAGCCTTTGCTCGCGCAGCGCCATGTAGTACGCATCCGAGCCATTGCGCTGTCGCAACGTGCCCTCCTCCCAGGCCCAGTCGCCGGACGGCGTCTCCCAGCCGTCCCGACGCTCAGAGAAGTCATCCGTCCAGTCCAGAGCCCGGGCCGGAGCCAGGCCAAGCACGGCCAGGAACGCGACAGAGCAAACACGGTGCATGGCAGAACTCACCCCGCGGTGTTGCGGCGAAGTTTCCGGACAACTGCAGACCCCGTCCTCCGGGTCGCTTCTCTCCCACCGATGCCGGGGCCTCCTCGTCCGCGCAGGGCCGCCGGGAGGAATCACCCGCCCGGAGGCCGAAGGTGACCCGGTCGTGCTTTGTCCGCTCAGAACGGAGGCCGCCTATGGCCCGCCGGCCGAGGTTCCTGCTGCTCGCCCTGCTGTCCTGCCTGCTACCCATCACCACCACCAGGAGTGCCCAGATGGCAACGCCCGCTCACACGATCAACGTCGCTCTAGCGCCCGATGGCGAGGCCCTCTGCGAGGACTTCGAGGTCACCGTCGGCGGCAACCCGGTGCCTGTCTACTCCTGCCGCGTGTCGGCAATGCCCTTCAACCAGGTCTGGCCCGGCTACCAGCGCCCCGTGGACCAGACAGAGCTCGCCGGCTTCGCCTACTGGGACGCCGACGGCTCAGCGCCGGTGGAGGTCGTCTGCCACCGCCCCATCGAGTCGGTGGAGGTGCGGCCGCGGTCCTTCTCGATCACGCCGCAGGTCGAGGGCAACCGCATCCGCTTCGATCTCGCCCCACCGCGGGGCGTGGTCGTCGAGGTCAACGGGCCACACGGAGCCCTGCACCTGTTCCCCAGCCCCCTCGAGACAGATGCCCCGCAGGCCGAGGGCCCCGGCCTGATCTACTTCGGCCCCGGAGTGCACCGGCCCGGCCGCGTGACATTGGAGAGCAACCAGACGGTGTACATCGCTCCCGGGGCCGTGGTCTACGGTGGGATCCATGCCACCGGGGCTTCGAACATCAAGATCCTGGGCCGCGGGATCATCGACCTGAGCCCCTTCGAGCGCGACCAGGGCGGCGGGAACATCCGCCTGACCGACTGTGACAACATCACCATCGACGGTGTGGTCATGCGCGACCCGGATGTGTGGTGCTGCTCTTTGTTCGGCTGCCGCAATGCCACCATCAGCAATGTCAAGCTCATCGGCCTGTGGCGCTACAACGCCGACGGGATCGATGTGTGTAATAGCCAGAACGTCACCATAGAGGACAGTTTCATCCGCTCCTTCGATGACAGCATCGTGGTCAAGGGGCTCAAGTTCCGGGGCGATCTGCCGGTGAAAAACATCCACGCCCGGGGCTGCGTGATCTGGAACGACTGGGGGAGGGCCTTTGAGATCGGCGCCGAGACCTGCGCACCGGAGATCTCCAACGTGCTGTTTGAGGACAGCGACGCCATCCACACCGTCCACATCGCTCTGGATATCCAGCACGGTGACCGGGCCGCGGTGCGAAACATCGTCTTCAGCGACATCCGCGTCGAGACCGACGCCCATGCCCCCGCTCCCCGCCTGCAGCAGAGCCCGGAGGACACCTACACCGAGGACCCTCAGGACACATTCTGCCCACACCTGATGGTGATCCACATCCAGGGCACCATGTGGTCGGCGGATACCCAGCGCGGCACGGCCCGGAACGTGTTGTTCAAGGACATCCAGGTGCTCGGGCCGGTGATGCCGACCTCGTTCTTCCGCGGCGCCGACGAGCAGCATACGGTGGAGGGAGTGCGAATCGAGAACCTCCGACTCAACGGCGAGCAGCTCACGGACGCCGGAAAGGCGAGGCTGGAGATCGGCGCCCACGTGGGTGAGGTGGTGTTCGAGAGGTAACTCCGTCCGGCCAATGTGCGGGCTGTTGGTCGGTCGCCGCCCTGCATGCCCGGCAGCCACCTGGCCGGACCGGTGCTTGGCCTCGCCTCAAGGCCGCGGGCGGTTGCCGTGGTAGCAGTGCCGCCCCACCCTACCGGTCCCATTCATCACAAGGAGATGTTCCTTTGCCCGATACTCTGCGTCCACCGGCCGTACCTCTTGTCGCCTGTGATCCCTACTTCAGCATCTGGTCCTGCTCGGACCGGCTCAGCGACGACTGGCCGCGCCACTGGACGGGTCGGCCCCACAGCCTGTGCAGCCTGATCCGCGTCGATAGTGAGGTCTTCCGCCTCATGGGCGCCGGTCCGAAGCAGGCCGATCCTCTGCCCCAGACAGACCTGCAGGTGCTGCCCACTCGCACCCTCTACACCTTCGCCGGGGCCGGGGTGCAAGTGAGCCTGACCTTCATGACCCCCGCCCTGCCCGATGATCTGGACGTGTACTCCCGGCCCGTAACGTACATCACCTGGCGCGTCGAGGCCACCGACGGGCGAGAGCATGAGATCTCGCTGTACTTCGATGCCAGCGGCCTGATCGCCGTCAACGAGCCGGAGCAGGAGGTCTGCTGGGGGCGCGAAGAGGTGCCCGGCCTGCAGGTGCTGCGCCTGGGCTCCCACGAACAGGCGGTGCTGGCCAAGAGCGGCGACGACCTGCGCATCGACTGGGGCCATTTGTACCTCGCCATCCCCGCAGGAGCCTGTCGTGCCGCCGTGGCGTGCCCGGAATCGACCTGTGATGCCTTCCTCGCCTCAGAGGACATCCCCGGCAGTGACGAGGTGCTCATGCCGCGGCGGGCCGATGACGACTCCCCGCTCCTGGCAGCGCAGAGCGAGCCGCTTCAGGTGGGTCCAGCGCCGGCGGAATGGACGGTCATTCTGGCCTATGACGACATCTACTCGCTCCAGTATTTCGGCCAGAACCTGCGGCCCTACTGGCGGCGCGATGGCGCCGACGCCCGGGCGCTGATCGCCGACGCGCACAGGGACTTCGCGGAGCTGAGGGAGCGCTGCGAGCGGTTCGACGGAGAGCTGATGGCGGACCTGACGGCAGCCGGCGGGGAGAAGTACGCCGCCATGTGCGCCCTGGCCTATCGCCAGGCCGTGGCGGGCTGCAAGCTCACCGCAGACCCAAACGGTATGCCTCTGCTGTGGCCCAAGGAGAACTTCAGCAACGGCTGCGTGGGAACGGTGGACGTGATCTACCCCATGCTGCCGCAGTTCTTGCTCCTCTCACCTGCGCTGGCGAAAGCTGCGCTGGCCCCGGTGCTACAGTACGCCGCCTCCCAACGCTGGAAGTTCCCCTTTGCCCCCCACGATCTGGGCACCTACCCGCTGGCCAACGGCCAGGTGTACGGCGGGGGCGAGCAGACCGAGGAGAACCAGATGCCGGTGGAGGAGTGTGGCAACATGCTCATCCTCCTGGCCGCCATCGCCCACGCCGAGGGCGATGCGGGGTTCGCCCTGAGCTACTGGGACACGGTGACGGCGTGGGCCCAGTATCTGGAGGCCAGGGGTCTGGACCCCGAGCACCAACTCTGCACCGATGACTTCGCCGGGCACCTGGCGCACAATGTGAACCTGTCGGCCAAGGCCATCATGGCCCTGGCGTGCTATGGGCGGCTTTGTGAGCTGGCGGGTAAGGACGAGGAGGCGAGGCGCACCACGGAGCTGGCCCGAGACTTCGCGGTCCGCTGGGAGCAGATGGCCGCCGATGGCGACCACTATCGTCTGGCCTTCGACCATCCGGACACGTGGAGCCAGAAGTACAACCTCGTGTGGGATGAGATCCTGGGCCTGGGCATCTTCCCTCCCGAGGTGCGGGAGAAGGAGACGGCCCACTACCTACGCGTGCAGGGCCGCTACGGTCTGCCCCTGGACAGTCGCCAGGACTATACGAAGACCGACTGGAATGTGTGGTCGGCGACGCTGTCCGGCAGGCGCGAGGACTTCGACGCCCTGTTCTCGCCGGTCTACGACTTCCTCAGCGCCACGCCCAACCGGGTGCCGATGACGGACTGGTACCGCGTGGGTGATGCCACGATGGTGAACATGCAGGCCCGGCCGGTGGTGGGCGGCCTGTTCATCAAGCTGCTGTACGACAAGGACCTCTGGGCCAGGTGGTGGCGTCGCGGGGCCTCCGTGCAGGGGGAATGGGCGAAGGTGCCGCCGCGCGAGTAGCCGCCGACCGTGGCCGGCCTTCACCGGCCCCCAAGCATCTCGGCAAGGGCGTCCAGGCGTTCTGTGTTGGCCGTGCCGTCGGGGTTGAGGGTCGGGCACAGCCAGCCGCCTTCATCATGCTCGTTCCACGCGTACACAATGACGGCCTGCGCCGGGCAGCGGGTGCCGTCCGCCTCGGCCCAGTCCAGGGCGTCTCCGATGTGGCCGGCCAGCTCCTGCGGGGTGGGCGGCAGATAGTGGCGCTCGATGCCGGCATTGGGCTGCTGCCAGGTCTCCCACGGCACCGGACGCTCCACCCGAGGGCGGCGGTCCCAGCCGGACATGCACAGCGGCACCACCGCGGCGCCCGTGGCGGCGCACTCCTCCCAGAAGCCCCGGGCCGCCGCGGCCAGCTCGGAGTAGGGCGTGCCGAGCTGGTCGTCCGCGCCCGTACGCGCATACGCCGTGATGGCCTCCGCGCCGATGACATCCATCACCCTGCGGCCGTCGGCGGCGGTGTCGTTCATCGCCACGATGTACGGATCGCCATGGCCCGCCTCGCGAGCGGCCGCCCGCAGGCCGTCGAACAGGCGCCGGGTGTTTTCCCGTCCTCCCCAGGCCTCGATCCACTTGTCCTCCACCCGGAACACGTACAGAAGCGGCCTGCCACCGGCCACCTTCACATACGAAGGCTCCGCCATGAGGTCCATGAGGCGCCGCATGCGCTCGGGGAACTGAGCCGCGTTGCCGAAGGTATTCGGCCCGGCGATGGCGCAGAAACCCATGTCCTCCTTGTGGGCGCTGGAGAGGTACAAAGACAGCCCCTGGCTCATGGCGCTGCCTTGCTCGTAGAGCAAGAAGGCGAAACAGTCGATACCGCCTGCTCTGGCAAAGGCGATCTCGCGATCGACGATATCCTGAGTGTAGCCGTCGATGCGCACCTCGTCCTCGGCGACGACCTGCGCGAAGAAGGGGAGCCTGTGGTGATAGCGTCCCGGCGATAGGGAGCGCACCATGGCGGCCACCGGGCCGTCATCAGCTCCGGGCTGCACCCGCGACCACGGCGTGTGCCAGGCATCCCAGCGGATGACCCCGATGAGAGGGCGGTCCTCCTGGGCGAAGCCGCAGGCCGTGAGCAGGCACGAGAGACAGACGGGAAGCATGCCGGGGGAGCGCATGGGGAAGCCGTCCCTTTCTGTGGTAGTGGTAGCTGTCCGCGACGGTGGCCGGCTCCGTGGCGCCCGCGGCGCCTCCCGGCGGCCGGCCAGGCGTGGGGGCCAGGACACGGAGCTCCCCGGCCCCCTGTCCCTATTCCCGGTCCCCAGCTCGAATGCCTGCCCCAGACCGGGCCGCCGCGACGCCCGGGGGCAGGCCGGCCGCCCTGCTTTCCCTCTCCTCTGGCGGTGGCCCTGCCGGCTGCGACCGTGGGCGACCGGTGGCCGGGCCCAGTAGGCGACGCGATCGGCTCTCCCGCCGACAGGGGCATGCAGGGCACAGGGGTATGGGTGGCGAAGAGCGAGAGGACGGAGCGGGCGATCGTGGAAGGTAGCGCCGGCGTGGGGATGCAGGATGTCTACTCCGCCGGCCGGAGCGTCGCTGTCCATGCGCTGCAGTCCGCGTAGCGAGACAGGCGCAGCGGGTGGTCGGCCGCCGGGCAGAACCTGGAGGTGATGACGGTGTCGAAGGCTTTCACGGAATCGGGGACGGTACCTCAGATGAAGGATGCCCTGCAGGTCCTGCGCGAGCACGACCGCGAGATGGCCCGGCAGAAGGCCCGGTGGACGAAGTGGTCGCTCGGATCCTGGCTGACCGCAGGCTTGTCCTTCATCGCGATCATCGTGACGGGGATCGCGGAGCTGCTCGCTCTGGTGGCGCTCTTCGCCCTGCTCCTGCTGGCCGGGGTGGTGATGGGGATCGTCTCCGTGGTCAAGGCGTACCGCTATCGGGTCCAGGACCTCGAGGACCGGCGCCTCGAGGTGGCCGAGGGGCTGCTTCAGACGGTGGGCGAGGACGTGGCGCCGAAGTCGGCGATGAGCATCGAGATGAGCTTTGAGCCCTATCAGAAGCACGGGCAACTGGTGGATCAGCAGAAGTCCCGCAACATCTACCCTATCGTGGAGAGTCGGTACAAGGACACCTGGTTCCAGGCCAGCGGCCGACTGGCCGATGGGAACCGGTTTCGGGTCGAGGTGACCCAGCTCGCCAAGCGCAAGGAGAAGCGGAAGCCCAAGTACGTCAAGGCCAACGAGCAACTCTCGGAGCGCGTCGGCCTGATGGTGCGCGTCTCTCCGGAGACCTATCCGGGCTGGCAGCAACTGCGACAGTCCCTGCAGCCGGCGACGCTGGAGGGCTGCCAGGTGCTGCAGACCCAGGTGGATGAGCAGGGCACCGTGCGCATCCAGGCCCAGACGCCGGTCCGGGTGGTACGCACCGGCCGCTACGGCAGTCAGGTTCTCAGCGAAGGGCCCCTGACCACCGCCGACACACTGGCGCGGCTGTTTGTCTACCTCTACGACCAGATACAGCACTGCCGCGGTACCGCCGCACAGGGCGCCGGCGACGCGCAGCCGGCGCCGCAGTAGGAGGCAGTAGACCGCGCCCTATGTATGACCTGCCGGCATTGATCCAGGACGAAGGGCTCGTCGCGGAACTGCTGGGCTGCGTGGAACGCGGAGAGCCGGTGGCGCGGATCCGTGAAGCCAAGATCAAACTCACCTGCCGCTGTAACCTGCGCTGCCGCTTCTGCAGTTTCGGCCGCATGGAGCCGGTGGAGGAGATCACTCCAACCGAGGTCGGCGACCTCCTCACCCAGCTCGCCGCCATGGACTGCCGGAAGGTGCACTTCTCCGGCGGCGAGGCCACACTCCTGCCGGAACTGCCGGACCTCGTCAGGCAGGCCGCAGGTCTGGGGATGCGCGTCTCGCTTACCACCAACGCCACCCTGCTCACCGGAGAGAGTGCCGAGGCACTGGTATCCGCGGGGCTGCGGAGCGTCTCGGTCTCTCTCGACGGCCCGGAGCCCTCCGTGCACGACGGGCTCCGTGGGGTCAAGGGGGCGTTCAAACTCACCGGCGCCGGAATCAGGCACCTGACCAGGGCCCGCAAGCGTCTGAAGGCCAAACTCGCGCTCCGCATCAACATGGTACTCACCCGCCACAACTATCACGCCTATCCCGAGGTGCTGCAGCTCGCCGCGGAGCTGGGCGCCACGGACGTCAAGCCTATCCCCGTGGACGAGCGCGCCACCAATGAGAACCGACTCTTGCCCTGGCAACTGCGGGAGTTCAATGACTGCATTGCCCCGGCTGCGGAGGCTCTGCGCGCCGAGCACGGCTTCTCCACCGATCGCCACCTGGTGTACCCCTTCGGCGTCACCGACGACGAGTTGGCCCTCTCGGCACAGCAGCACTACGGCCTGGGTTACTACGGCAGACATCTTTGCTTCGCGCCCTGGCTGACGACGCTGGTCACCTGGACCGGCGATGTGCTGCTCTGCTGCATGAGCCGCAACAAGGTAGCGCCTGTGGGCAACGTCCGGCAGACACCGCTGGCTGAGATCTACATGGGCGAGGCCTACGAGCAGCTCCGCCGACAGTTCCGCCAGAGGCGCCCGGCGATCTGCAAGAGGTGTGACGACTTCCTGGCCGAGAACCGGTTCCTCAACGAGGCGCTTGGCCGAGGCGGTGGGTGACGGGGTGCCGGGTACGCGGCGAGATGGATCCTTTGCCCTTGGTCGTCTCCGTATTGCCTTGTGTGCCTGTGGGGCGTTAGCAGCGGTCAACGGCGGCGGGCCGGAAAGCCGGCTCCACCAAGGACAGACGCCGTCGCCATTGCCGTCCCCGACGTCCCGCAACCACACAAGGGGCAGGGGGTGAGGCGCCGTTGCCGCCACCCACCCAGAATCGGTGAGGTGCAGAGCACATGCCCGACAGGCCCAACATCCTGCTTCTGTTCACCGACGATCAGCGCTTCGATACAGTCCATGCTCTGGGCAATGGGCGCATCTCAACGCCCAACATGGACCGCCTCGTGGCCCGGGGAACCGCCTTCACCCATGCCCACATCCCCTGCGGCACCAGCGGCGCGGTGTGCATGCCCAGCCGGGCCATGCTCCATACCGGCCGCACGCTGTTCCACCTGCAGGGGGCGGGCGAGACTATCCCACCGAAGCATACCACACTCGGCGAGTGCCTCCGGGCCGCCGGTTACCGCACCTTCGGCACCGGCAAGTGGCACAACGGACCCGCCTCCTATCATCGCAGCTTCACCGATGGGGATGAGATCTTCTTCGGTGGAATGGCGGACCACTGGAACGTGCCCGTCTACCGCTTCGATCCATCCGGCAAGTATGACGCCACCTGCCCCATCGTGGACAATCCCATGGCAAGCAATGAGGTGCGCCTGCGCCGTTGCGACCACATTGAGGCCGGCAAGCACTCCAGCGAGCTCCTCGCCGACGCCGCGGTGCGGTTCATCGAGGGCTATCAGGATACCGCGCCGGTTTTCGCGTATGTGTCCTTCCTGGCCCCGCACGATCCCCGCACCATGCCCCGGGAATACCTGGGGATGTACGACCCGGCGGACATCGAGCTACCGCCCAACTACATGGAGGCCCACCCCTTCGACAACGGCGAGCTGTGGGTCCGCGATGAGCTGCTGGCGGCCTTCCCGCGCACCCCCGACGAGGTCAGGCGACACATCGCCGAGTACTACGCCATGATCTCCCACGTGGACGCCCAGATCGGGCGCGTCTTGCAGGCACTGGAGACAGGGGGCATGCTGCAGGACACCATCATCGTGTTCGCCGGCGACAACGGCCTGGCTCTGGGCCAGCACGGCCTGATGGGCAAGCAGAACTGCTATGACCACAGCGTCCGGGTGCCGCTGGTATTCGCCGGCCCCGGCGTGCCCGCCGGAGTAAGTACCGATGCCCGTGCGTACCTGCTGGACATCTTCGCCACCCTGTGCGAACTGGTGGACGCTCCCAGACCCGACAGCGTGGAGGGCCAAAGCCTGGTCAAGGCCATGGGCGATCCTGCCGAGAAGGTCCGTGACACGCTGTACTTGGCGTATGTTGGGAAGCACCGCGCCGTCACGGACGGGAGGCACAAGCTCATCGAGTACGTGGTGGACGGCGAGCGGAGCATGACCCAGCTCTTCGATCTGCACGATGACCCGTGGGAGCTGCACAACCTGGCGCAGGAGCCGGCCCATGCGGACAAGGTCTCACAGCTACGGGCCGAGATGCTCAGGTACCGGGATGAGTGGGACGACCGGCAGACCGAATGGGGGAAGACGTTCTGGGGAGCATGCGAGTTCTGAGTGGGATGGGGCCGCTGCACCGTCTTGACGCCGCCGCGCCGTCGTCGTATAACCTGTCTGGATGTTTCCACACCCATTCTCCGCGGCTCTGCCGACTGAGGGACACCCATGGTTCACGCCGACCGCCTCGCGCTTCTGAAAGAGCACCTGTTCGACCCGGCGCCGCGGAGCTGGGCCGAGCCCTTCCACGAGGCCTGGATGGCGGCGGAGGGCAAGGAGGCCCGCGTGCGCCTTGCCACTGCGCAGGCCGCCGAGATGGCGGCGGCCGTGCCCTTCATCAAGCCCGGGGAGCTCATCATCGGCAACGATGCGCTGTGCCCGGTGGTCACCGGCAGGTACGGCGCCTTCGCCTACGGCATCCGCTACGACGAGGAGCGTCTCGCGCAGGTGCGAGAGCAACACCCCGAGGCCTCCGAGCTGTTGGACGAGATCGCCGCCTACTGGCCGGCCTGGTTTGGCGATACGGATTACACCCACCCCATGCAGATGCACGCCTCCTTGGGCTACGAGCTGTTCCTCGAGCGCGGGGTCAGTGGGATGCGGGAGCGGGTGCTGCACTGGGCGCAGGTGAACCTCCCCGGCAATCCCGAATGCGGCCCGTGGTACGAGGCGCTGCTCACCGTACTGGAGGGCGTCTCGGGATTCATCATGGCCCACTCCGAAGCGGCAGCCGAGGCGGCGGCCGGGGCTGAGACGGACGAGCGCCGCGAGGAGCTGCTCCGCATCTCCGAGGTCTGCGGTCGCATCGCCAATGACCCTCCGCAAACCTTCCACGAGGCCCTGCAGCTCTTCTACTTCATCTTCTGGCTCTGCGGCCACGACTCGCCGGGCCCGCTGGACCGGTACCTGTACCCGTGCCTGAAAAAGGAGCTGGAGGCCGAGACGATCACGCTGAAGCAGGCCGGCGATCTGCTGGAGTGTCTGTTTCTCAAGCTCGAGGAGAAGACGGCCTACGGCGCCACCATCGGCGGGCAACTGGAGGACGGCTCCGACGCCTGCAACGAGCTGACCGGCCTGTGCCTGGACGCCATCGAGCGGCTGCGGATCCTGTCGCCGCGCACGGCGTTCCGCTGGCACCCGCGGGTTTGCGAGAGGTCCTTCACCCGGGCCTGCGAGGTGATCGCTACCGGCGCCAGCTACCCGGCGGTCATCAACGATGAGGCCCTGATCGCGGGCATGGTGGACCGCGGCATCGCCCTGGCTCACGCCCGCAACTACAGCTTCGTGGGCTGCGGCCAGACCTACCCCCACGGTCGCGGCCACGGCAGCTACGAGGACCTCATCATCAACTCCGCCAAGCCCCTGGAGCTGGCGCTCAATGACGGCATCGACCCCATGACCGGCAAGCGCGAGGGGCCGCGGACGGGCGGTGCGGAGAACCTCACCACCTGGGAGCAGTTCCTGCACGCGTACAGGATCCAGATGGACCACCACATCGGCCGCGCGATCCGCGGGGTCAACGACCACCGCGCCACCCATCAGCGCACCTGGAATGACTTCTTGCGCTCCATGGTCACCTACTCCTGCGTGGAGAAGGGCCTGGACTGGCACGCTGGAGGGGCGGATTACTCCGAAGGCATGGTGGACATGGTCGGCCTCACCACCACCACCGACTCCCTGGTTGCCATCCGGATGGCCGTGTACGACGAGGGCAGGCTGACTTTGGCGGAGCTGCGCGATGTGCTGGCCGCAAGCTGGGAGGGGCACGAGGACCTGCGGGTGTACTTCCTGCACAAGCTGCCCAAGTTCGGCAACGAGGACTCGCAGGCCGATGCCATGGCGGTGGAGGAGCTGGAGCGCATCAACCGACACGTGCGCTCACACCGCACGGTGTTCGGCGGCCCGTGGGGAGTGGACATCATCGGCTGGTCGGGCGCTATGGAGCTGGGGCGTCAGACGGGGGCCACTCCCGACGGCCGTCGGCGGGGCGAGAGTCTGGCCGACTGTGCCGGCCCGGCCCAGGGGCGCAATGTCCGGGGCCTCACGGCCACCCTCAACTCCGTGGCCAAGCTACCGCACGCCACCACCCACGGCCCGCTGGTGCTGAGCCTGAGATTCCCCGCGTCGGTTGTGGCCGGTCGCAGCGGTGTGGCCAAGCTCAGAGCCGTCATCGAGACCTACTTCCGCCGGGGCGGCCAGGACCTGCAGATCTCCATCGCCGGGACCGAGGAGATGAAGGCCGCTCGCCGCGACCCTGAGGCCCACCGCGACCTGATGGTCCGCGTCGGCGGCTTCAGCGCCTACTTTGTGAGTCTCGACCCGGCCTTCCAGGACGACATGATCGCCCGCTCCGAGGCCGAGGCGTAGGGCCGTGGACCTTTCCACCTCTCTGTCCCCGGGGGCAGAGAGGTGGGAAGGTCGCGTACCGCCGGCCGCACGGCGGGCCATTCAATCACCCAGCTCGACGATCCTCCTGACCATCTCCTCTCTCGTCGCATCGAGGTCGGCGGTCTTGGGCTGCAACGCTTCCAGCCACTCCAGCGCCGCCTGCGCCTTTGCCCGAAGGCCCCCCGGCCCGGCCTCCAGCACCGCCGTGGCTCTCTGCCGCAGCTCCGTGGCGTACTTGACGTCATCGGCGCCCTCCCGGAACCCCTGCAGTGCCAGTGTCAGTACCACTCCGTCCACCGTGGGATACGCCAGGCAGTGGTCGCGGTAGGTGTCGTCGTCGAAGTCATTCCACTGGAAGCCCGAGGAGTCCATGAAGCAGTAGGTGTTGGCGCCGTCGTAGTCCAGCTTCCACAGGTAGAGCCCATAGTTGCGCCGGTACAGCTCCGGATTCTCGGGCGGGGTCTGCGGGTTGGCGTAGTTCCACACCTTGTGGCCCGCCGCATGCCACCTCGCGGGATCCTCGGCCTCCGGGTTGCCGGCGCGGTTGAACAGGTCCAGCAGGTCACCCATGGCATCGAACTGCCCGTGGAACCCGGACACAATCACCTTGCCCCCTGCCTCATGCACCACCCTCCATGCCCCACGTTGCGAGACCAGCCGGTCCCCGGTGGCCTCGTCGAGCCCGTAGAAGTACACCTCCGTGAACCCGTACTCGGCGGCGATCTGGATCGTGCGCTCCACGTTTGCCCTCAGCGCCGCCAGGTCCGCGGGGTCGGTGGGATTGCCGATCATCCCCGAATCGCCAAAGTACAGGGGTCTGCCGGACATTCCGGCGTCCGTCGCCGCCTGCAGGTGCTTGCGGAACAAGGGTTCATCGCGGTAGACGATCTCCGGCGACCAGATCATGCACGGGGCCACGATGCCGTGGTCGTACATGGCCTTGAGCTCGGCGGCGAACTGCTCGTCGTTCTTGACTTCGTAGCCGATGGAGCCCGCGCCGGTGGGGTCCAGCTCACCCCAGTAGTAGAGGCTGTAGGTGAAGGGCTCGGAGGGGTCCCAGTAGGCGCGGGGCTCGGGGAGACTGAAGGGCAGCACCCGCAGGCAGAGGGCGACCTCACCCACGGGCTGCCCGCCGGCGACAAGACGCAGGACACCCGAGTAGTCGCCGGCGGCGGTGTCCGGCGGCACGGTCACCGTGACCCAGACCTGCTTGTTCTCGCCCGCGGCCAGGTCCGTGGGCAGCAGCTCCGGGGCGTCCTTGACCGGGAACTCATCCAGTGAGAACTTGGTGCCCCACGGCACCGGCGTCGGGTCATCGATCGGCACGTATCGCGGCCCCTCGGCGAAGGACAGCTTCAGCTCATTGCACTGCCCCTCGCGGTCCACACGCACGAGGTCGTCGTCATTGAGCAGCAGCTCGGGGACGAGCACCTTACGGTCTTTCTGCTGCGACACACCCCACCAGGCACTTCCCGCCTGGTACCAGCACTTGACCCACTTGATGTCCACGCACGAGGCCGGCAGCGTCCCCGTGGGGCCGCCGAGGTCTGTGGCGGAGATCAGCAGGTCCTCCACCGCCTCCGGCCCCCACAGGACGAGGCTTGCCGACTCGGCTTCTCCGGGACAGGCGGTGAGCGAGAGTTCACGTGCCGGGTCGCCGGGCAGATCGCCGGTCTCGGGGAGGATCATCGTCGAGGTTACCGGCCGTGTGCGATAGGTCAGGAGGCGATCGCCGGTCACGACGCCCGCTTCCAGACCGGCCACGGCGTCGGAGAGCGCCTTGAGGTAGCGCGCCGGGCGCCCGAGCGCTTCGCTCGCCGCCTGGCTGCCCGGCTCGAGGGCGGCGGCAGCGTCCAGTTCCATCCCGATGGTCTCGCAGGTCCGGCGCACCGTGGCCTTCCAGGCGTCATTGATAGGCGAGGCCGCAAGGGCGTCGGCCTCGGCCGGAAGTCTCCGCGCCAGCTCCCGGTAGCGGGGCAGCTCGCGGGCGACGATCTCCTGCGCCGCGGACTGCAGGTCCACCACGCGGATATCGTCCAGCAGCGAAGTGGTCTGGCTCTGCGCCGACTGGTGGAACCAGATGGTAACGGCCCGGGTGTAGGGCGGGAACCAGTCGGAGACGACGACGGTGTTCTCCGTCCAGTTGGGGCCCTGGGCCCCGATCTCCTGCCGGGCATAGGGCTCGCCCGTCTTGCCATCGGCGTCGAAGAAGTCCACCCGCAGGTACAGGGGACTTGTGCCCTCGAGACTTCTCGCCCGCCAGCAGACGGCGATGGGATGCCCCGGAGTGACGGGGACCTTCTCGAGCAGGATCAGATCCTGGATGTCGTCGACGGTCTGCGAGGAGACTACCTGGGCCGACTTGCCCGGCGGGTCGCCGCGCTCGACGATGCTCCAGTTGGGGTCGGCGCGCCATGCGTCCAGGTCGCCCGCCTCGAAGTCCTCCGAGAAGAGTACCTCCCCCGGCGGGTTGCCCTCCCAGAGCTGTCGGACCAGACCGTCCGTTGCTTCGCGCAGCGTGATCGCGTGGCAAAGCGTGGTTAGGCCGAGCAGCACGGAGGACAAGAGAAGAACCCTGCCGCTCCCGATTGGCGTGTGGCGCGTCATGGTCTGCATGGGATGCGTCCTTTCCTGATTGGACGTGGTGACCGTGGGCAGTCGCCACTTCACCTCTCTGATGGAGCGCGGCCGGCGTCAACGGCTCGTCAGCGTCGTCCCCGCCCCTCTTCCCTACCCCGCGAACGCCTTCTCCGGTGCCGCCTCCGCGGCCCCCGCCTGCTTGAGATACTCGATCTGCTTGCCGATCTCCTCGATCGCCTGCGGGGCCGCGAACTGCACGCCGCCACCGGCCACGAAGGGATACCAGCCACCGGCGCCGCAGCGCCCGCCTCCGGCCTCGAGGACTGAGCGGCCAAAGAGCCTCACTACCCGGTCGTAGTCGGCGGACAGAGCCTCGAAAGCGGCCAGGTGCGGCTCGAGCGCTTCGGCGCGCTGCTCGGCGGAGAGTCCGCGCAGACGCCCCCAGTCACGGGCCAGGGCGTCGACCGCGAGGAGGCGGCGGGCCGTGGTGGCATGGATGAGAACGTCGAAAGCGTAGAACTCCGCGCTCACCCGGTTCCTGGGCGCCGTCGTCGCCCAGCGGTCGAGGATGGCGTCTGCACGGCGGCAGTATTCCAGCAGCTTCCGGGCCTGCTCCGGGAGGTCGGGGCTCTTGCCGATCTCCTCGGCGGTGGCGGCCAGACTCTGGGCCGCGATGCGGTCCATGGCGCGGTTGTCTCGCCAGAACCCCTGCTCCGCGGCCTCCCCGTAAGGGGCGTGAATGGCCTCCATCACGTCCTGCTCGACCGTGTCGTCCTGGAGGCCAAACCAGTGCCTGCCGAAACACCGGCGGAACTCGTCGGACCGGCTACACAGCGAGTTCCAGGCACACTGGGCGCTGTACACCAATCCGTAGAGGTTGAGCTCGAACAGGTTCCGGCCGCCCCAGATGCCGTGGACCCAGGTGCAGGTACACTCCCCGGGGATCCTCCTCCGGGCCGCCTCCGCCAGGAACCCGCCGATGTTGCCGAAGGTGTTGTCCCAATCATTGGTCCTACCGTAGTAGCGAGTCACGGCCGGTGTGGCCCAGGTCTGCGAGAACCCGGCACTCTGGAGCCTGGCGAGGGACGGATAGGCGGCCTGATTGCCGTAGTGCCAGTCGAACACGACGATGTCCTTGGCCAGGCGGTCGGCGGCCTGCTCCGTGTAGCCCTCCTCGTGCCACCAGATCATCGTGTCGCGACCGCGGTCCTTCAGCATCTGCCGGAGCTTTGTGATGTGCTCGGCGTATAGCCCCGGCCTGCCAATCTCCTCGGCGCGCTGCGCGCATTGCGGGCACTGGGCGAAGCCGTGGGCGAACTCATCGCCGCCCACATGGATCCAGCGCGCATCGGGGAAGGCCCGGACAAGCTCGTCGAACAGGTCGCCGAGGAACTCGAAAGTCCGCGGGTTGGAGGAGCAAAACACCCCACCGGACTCGCGGAGGTCCTTGAGCTCCTCATGTGTCAGCACATTGCCCGAGTGCCCCAGTGCCTCTTGCTGCGGGACGATCTGCACGAAGTGCTCCCCGGCGTACTGACTGAGAGCCTTCCCCTTGTCGATGGTGAAGCCGTCTCGGCCCTTGAGGCCCAGGAAGGGGTACTTCTCGTAGTAGAAGGTGCCGCCCTCGAAGTACGGCATGATGAGGTTGAGCTTCACCGCCGCCAGCTCGCGGATGATGCGCTTCCAGTACTCCACATCGATCACCTGGAAGGCGCCCTGGCTCACGGCGATCATGGCCAGACGGTTCCCGATGTCGGGCCAGTCGTTGATATGGCAGCGGCGCACCTGCAGTTCCGGGGTCGCCAGTTGGGCCAGCGTCTGGGCGCCGTAGAATAAGCCGCAGGGGCTCTGAGCCTTGATCTCCACCCAGTTGTCGCCAACCTCAATGCGAGACCCCTGCTCGCCCCGCCAGGGGGTCGCCTCGCCCTCCGGCCAGTTTGAGAGGATGATCGCGCCCGCCGGGCCGTCGGTACCGATGCCGTAGGCCACGCCGAGGCGCTCCTGCAGGACCATCTGCACCGCCGCGGCATCCGTCCGGTTCGTAGGGCTGTTGGGGTCAGGGATGATGACCGTCTCCGGGCCCATGGCGAAGCTCCCCGGCCCCAGCCAGCACTCCTGAGGTGTGGGGATGACGGCAATGCCGGCCCCCCTCAGCCGCCTCCCCACGGCCTGCCGGCTCTCGGCCTCCCGCCGCCGCGCCTCCATCTGCCGGGCCAGGCGCTCCATCCTCTCGATCACATCAGATGAGTCGGTGGAGACCCGCAGGTTGTCCCACTCCGACTCCCCTGTGGCCTCTTCGGCCTCGTCCACGAGGCCGAAGACGGTCTCTGCCCCGAGGTCGTCGACGGGCTGCGCTCCGCTGTCCCAGAGGTCCGCGGCATCTTCCCTGCTCCGGATGCGGTAGCGGATGCTGTGGGCGGACAGCTCGACGGTGACCCGGTACCACCTGCCCACGCTGAGCGCCACCTCGGAGGCCGCCCGCTGCTCCCACTTGCCGTCGGAGTGCGTATGGATCGCCGGGCGGCCGTCGGGGCGGACATACACCATGTACCGGTGCGTACCGGGGCTCTCGGAGACGAACTCCTGGCACTGACGGCCGAAGGCCACGGGGCGCACATCGTACTGGATCGTCCAGGTGACCCGGCTCATCGGCAGCGGCCCAACGAGAAGACCGCTGCGGCGCCAGCCGTCCTGGGCCCTACTGCGAAGCACTTCGTCCTCGATCCGAGCGTCCCCGGTCAGGCGCAGCCAGGGCGAGGAGAGTTCGGCGGAGAAGTCGCAGGTGAGCACCTCGGCGGCCCGAGTGTGAGAGGAGAGCAGCAACAGGCAGGTGTAGGCGAGGCAGACAAGTCTCATGGCAGGCATCTCCGGCCGAGGGGTTGCGGACCAGAGGAGTTTCCCCGCAGGACGCCGGCGACCTGCCCGACCGCGCAGAGGCTCCACGACCACGGGCGGAGACGGCACCACGGGAAGGACCCTCTCCTCCCCACGCCGAACCCACCCTGCGCCGTACCACCATCCGCGGAGGCCATCCCATGCCCGTCACCATCGGACTGGACATCGGCACCACCACAGTCTCCTGCGTCGCCGTCGACACGGACTGCGGCGAGGAACTGGCATTCACCACACTCGCCAACAGCGCCAACATCAGCTCCGCAGGGGACAGGGCCCGCGGACGCTCGGAATGGAACGCGGAAGGGATCGCGCGCATCGCCACCGCCGCCGTTGGCCAGTGCGCCGGCGAGTTGGGGCAACGTATCTCCGAGGTGGCCGGCATCGGCATCACCGGCCAGCAACATGGAGTGGTGCTGCTGGATGTCGAGAACCGGGCGGTGTCGCCCCTGATCAACTGGCAGGACCGACGTGGCGAGGAGATCATGCCGGGTGAAGGCCTGTCGTATGTGGAAAAGGCGGCGGAGCTGGCCGGTCCCGAAGCACCGCGGACCTCGGGCTGCGTGCTCTCGGCCGGATTCATGGGCGTCACGCTCTACTGGCTGAGGCAGACCGGCGCGCTGCCCGAAGGCGCAACCGCCGCCTTCGTCGCCGACTTCGTGGCCGCGACGCTCACCGGACGGCCCCCCGTCACCGACCCTACCAACGGAGCCGGTAGCGGGCTCTTTGACCTGGAGACCCGCACGTGGGATGAGGGCCTCATCGCGCGCCTCGGCCTGTCGCGGTCGCTCTTCCCTCAGGTGCGGGAGGCCGGGGATGCCCTTGGCGGACTCAGCGCCGCGGCCGCCGTCGCCACCGGCCTGCCCGTCGGCCTGCCGGTGTTCGTGGCCCTGGGCGACAACCAGGCCAGCTTCCTGGGCAGCGTCGCTAGCCTGACGGAGACGGTCCTGGTCAACGTCGGCACCGGTGCCCAGGTGGGATGTTTCGTTGACAGCGTCTGCCACGCTCCGCCGCTGGAGACGCGCCCCTTCGCCCGGGAAGGCTACCTGCTGGTACACGCCGGCCTCTCCGGGGGCCAGGCCTACGCCATCCTGCACAATCTGCTGCGCCAGATAGCCAGCCAGCTCTTGGGCTCGGCCATTCCGGCCGACCTGTACGAGCGCATGAACAGCCTGGCTGCCGAGGCGCCCGCGGGCGCCGGAGGCCTGCTATGCGACCCGTACTTCGCCGGTGCCCGCTGGGAGCCCGAGCGTAGAGCCTCCATCGCCGGGATGTCCGACATCAACCTGACACCGGGCAATGTGATCCGGTCCGTGCTGGAGGGCATGGCGCGCGTCTTCCTCGATGGCTATCAGAAGATCCGGACCGCCACCGGACAACCGCGGTCAGGGCTGGTCGGGGCGGGTAACGGCCTGCGTCAGAACGCGGTACTCTCCCAGATCGTGGCCCAGGCTTTCGGTCTCCCGCTTCGGGTCCCCGTCCATCGGGAGGAAGCCGCCTTCGGCGCCGCCCTCATCGCCGGCGTGGGAGCCGGAGTGTTCGCGAGTGTTGCCGAGGCGGCGCACATCGTGCAGTACCAGGAGGACTGAGAACACCACCATGCGCACCAACACCGCCAGACAGGCACTGCGAGACGGCAAGGTGACCGTGGGCACCTGGCTCTCCCTGCCAGACCCCTTCTGCGCCCGCTACATGGCCCGGGTTGGTTTCGACTGGCTCAATGTCGAGCTAGAGCACAGCCCCACGAGCCTCGAGACCGCGGCGCTGATGTTCGCGGCCATCGCCGCCGAGGGCGGCGTGCCGCTGGCGCGGGTGCCGTGGGCGACGGGGGAGAACGTCAAACGCGTCCTGGACGCCGGGGCCTGGGGCGTCGTTTTCCCCATGCAAAGCACCCCCGAGGAGGCGGCACAGGCGGTAGCCTGGTGCCGCTATCCGCCCGCGGGCTGCCGGGGAATGGGCGGCAGTATGGCCGCCATGTCCTTCGGGGCGGAAGGAATGGAGTACTTCGCCCGTGCCAATGAGGAGATCCTCGTCGTCGTGCAGATCGAGCACATCGACGCGGTCTCGCGCTGCCGCGAGATTCTCAGCGTGCCGGGGGTGGACGCGGCCTTCGTCGGTCCGGCGGACCTGGGGGCTTCCATGGGCCTGCCGCCGGGCAGCGACGACCCGCGCCTGGAGGAGGCCATCCTCGAGGTCTGCAAGGCGGCCACCGAGGTGGGGGTGGCGCCGGGCATCCATGTCTTCGGCGCCGACGCAGTCAGACAACGCATGGCGCAGGGCTTCCGCTTCATCGCCCTGCAGACGGATGCGGGGTTCATGGTCAATGCGGCGAGCGAGGCACTGAGTGAGGTGAGGGGGCAATAGCGTGCGGAGGCCCGATGGCGCCATGCGCCCGGCCGGGGGCGGCGGAGGCGCGGCCGCACACCCCGATGC
Organism: uncultured Armatimonadia bacterium; assembly: GCA_964639415.1. Classification (GTDB taxonomy): domain Bacteria; phylum Armatimonadota; class Zipacnadia; order Zipacnadales; family JABUFB01; genus CAYRFY01. Next base: position 3,118 of record CAZXDD010000022.1, on the reverse strand, counting down.
GGGCCCAGGAAGAGCCGGAACCGTGCCGGCAGCCGGCGGTTGGTCGGCGTCAGTCGGCCCCGATGCCCCCCCCGCCCAGGAGCCAACCGTCGCCGTCGTACAGCGCAAGGCCCTGCCCGGGAGCGATCGCCTGATCGTGGGGGCCGAGCCGCACCTCACACCCGCCACCTGTCTCCGGGGTCACCTCAGCCTCGATCGGCCTCCCCCGGTAGCGGACCATCGCAAGGCACTGCAGCGTGCTTCCCGGCGGCGGAGCGGCGATGCTCACCCAGTTGCACTGCGGCACCCTCAGCCTGCGGCGCTGGAGATACTCACGGGTGCCGACCACCAGTGCATTGGCCGCCGGATCCCTGGCGATGACAAACAGCCTCGGCGTGCCCCCGATCCCGAGGCCATGCCTCTGACCGATGGTGTACAGCGGCAGGCCGCGATGCCTCCCGATCTCGGTGCCGAGGACGTCTCGGATCGCGCCCGGGGTCACCTCCACATGACCACTGAGGTAGTCTCGCACGCTGCCTGTGATGAAGCACACGTCCTGGCTCTCGCGAGGCGAGACGGGCAGTCCGAGCCGCTTTGCCTCGGCGACTACGTCGGCCTTCAGTGAGCTCCCCAGAGGGAACCGCGCCGCCGCGAGCTGCTGCTGGGAGAGCCCAAGTAGCACGTAGGACTGGTCCTTCCCGGCGTCCCGGGCCCGGCGGAGAGCATAGCGCTCGCCCCTGCGGGCGGGTTGCACGTAGTGACCGGTGGCCAGAGCACCGCACCCCATCTCGCGGGTGGCGTCCAGCAGGGCAGCGAACTTGATCCGCGGATTGCATAGCAGGCAGGGGTTCGGTGTCAGGCCCGCGCCGTAGGCCTGCAGGAACGGAGTGATGACCTCGGCGGCGAACTGCGCCGATAGGTCGATGGCGTGGTGCTCGATCTCCAGCGCGGCACACAACCGCCGGGCGCTGTGCGCGTCTTCCTCGCCACCAGTCGGCAGGAGGCGGGCCGTCAGCCCGATGACACGATGCCCCTCGGCCTGGAGACGCGCCGCAGCCACGGCCGAGTCCACCCCGCCGCTGAGGGCCACGGCAATCGGCATCGCCGCGCTTCCGCATTCACTGCTCATACCGATAACGGAACCGCCCGTTGGGCGCCACATCGCCGCGGTCGATGTAGGCCATGATGTCTCCCTGGTCCGGGACGTTGTCCGCCCACTTGAAGTCCGGTCTGGCCGCTGCAATCAGGCCCAGAAGCTTGCGGGGGATCGCCGGCCGCGGTGCCTTGCCTTCCGCGAGGAGCCGTATCGCCCCACTGTCTCCCGGTCGCACCCGCCCCTGCTTCGCTCGGGAAGGGCCGTGCCGTCGGTCACCGCCCTACTCCTCGGCCGCCACGATCAGGCACGGTTCCCGGGCTGCAAGCTCCACGGTCACTTCACCCTCGGCGGTCACCTCACAGGCCATGCTCTCGCCGGTCACGGCGTTCTGCGCCTGCAGTGGTTTGCCCCGCAGGTCAGCGGGGAGATCTGCCGACACCCGGCCCCCGGCCTTGGACAGCAGCGCCAGCAGCCCGGGACGCCGGACCGTGGCCACGTCATCTCGCACGATGGTCTCGTCGCCAACGACCACCCGCCACTTGCCGCTCTCCTGGTCGACCTCCACGAAGCCGCCGTCATCGTAGGTAAGTCTCTTGACGGCTCCTACGCAGCCGTAGCTCTCGATCCTTTGCTCCCTCAGGTACGTCCAGGGCACCGCGACGAGGTAGATCATCTCGGCCATGAGGTGCGGGTCTGTGGTCTTCGTCCAGTCCGCGGAGTAGGTGGCGCCCAGCAGCGCCGTCTCCTGCGGGTACGTGGCCCCGCCGCCGCCGTGACCGTAGGTGGTGGGGCCGCCGTGGTAGATCATGGGCAGGAACGGGATTGGCTCATCCCCCGGAATCACCGTGTCGGGCCGCTGCCAGAAGTGCCACGAGTGCCCGATGACGCCGACGAAGGGCGCTGAGAAGCCCTCCGAGGTGACATCCACTCCGGCCTCATTGAACAGGCGGATGATGGCGCACTTGGCCTCCAGACTATCCCGGGTGCTCTCAGGCGCCTCGGGGTTGTGGTCGCGGCGCACCGGTACGGCCGAGAGCACGTCGATATGGTAGCTGTCGCTCACCGGCATCTGCTGGAGCGTGCGCTTCACCCGCTGGGGCGCCGCCTGCTCGGCGTACTTGCCCAGCGCCAGGATGTACGACTGCCCACCGGCCCAGATGCCGCCCTTCTGCAGCCCGCCGCGGGTACCGCGGGCGATGAGACTCTCATTCCATTGTGGGCTGCTTGGATAGGCGTCGTCGAAGTTGTCGTGGTAGCTGACGATGGCGTTGAGCTTGCGGGCCTCGGCCGACAGCCTGCGCAGGCCCTCCATGCCGCCGAGGCGCTCGTTGGTCCTGTCTGTGGCCGGATAGCCGGTGTCGTGGCCCTCGTACTGCCAGCCCACGAGGTACACGACCTGCCGCAGCCAGGGGGCGAGTCGATGGACGCGGCGGATCAGCTCGAGGGCCTCATCGAAGGTGGTGAAGTCCTCGGCGCCCGGGGAGTCGCAGAATATCTTGTAGATGACGCAGTCCCGGTAGACGGGATTGGGGCTGCCGACCACGTCGCGGCGCAGACGCTTGGCCGCATCGATCCAGGAGGCCCGGCTGTGGCCGGTGCCGACGAGCAACACCTCCATGGAGGGCGCCCGTGCGAGGAGGATGCGCGCGGCCGTCTTGCTCGCTCGGGCTCGGAGAACGAACCTCGGCGCGAAGCCCGCCGTCATCTGCCCGGAGCGCGGCGCCACCGACGCGTCCAGCAGGTTGTCCCAGTCGGAAGTTCGGACCGCCGCCGCGCAGCTATCACCGGCCACCGCCCCGCACAGATCGCCCTCGAACCAGTTCATCGCGATGGAGTGCTGCCCCGGCCTGGCCCTGTCCAGCGGCACCAGTCGTCCTGCCTGGGTGGGCAGGGCGAGCTGCCCCTGCGGCCCTCGGGCCGCAACCACCTGGGGCAGCCACACATCGTACAGCAGGTACCCGGGTTGTTCGGCGACGTTCTCGATGCCCACACGCAAGGTGGTGCCCGTGAGACGGAAGACCACATCAAACGATACCGCGACCC
>CAZXDD010000021.1:24076-27998 GCA_964639415.1 uncultured Armatimonadia bacterium | reverse complement strand
ACGGGAACGGAAACGGCGGGAACGGCAACGGCGGGAACGGCAACGGCGGGAACGGGAACGGCGGGAGCGGCAACGGCCATCGGTCCGGCCAAAAGCCTGCGCCTCCCGCTACGATGTCATCCTGAGCGTCCATCTCGCACAGCGAGATAGCGAAGGATCTCGCTATATGCCAGGAGATTCTTCGAGCTGCTCCCTCCGGGGGCGGACGCTCTCAGAATGACATTCCCATGTGAATGTGGGCTTTCCGGCCACGCCTATGGTTGGAGGTCGCGCTGCGGAGACGGCGAAATCCCCTGCAGATTCGTGCCATCGCGCCGTGCAGGGGTCCGCCATGTTCCGCCATGCCATGGATGCCATCATCAGTGAATTGCGCCTGGGCCGGTGCCTGAGGGACATCGCTCAGTTCTGGGCCTGTCGCTCCACCGTTCCGGGCCCCGGTCTTGCCGCCGCCGCGGAGCTTGTGCAGCGGCGCTATGCCGAGAACGGCGTGCCCGCCCCCGAGATCATCCCCTACCCCGCGGACGATCGCACCGAGTACATCGACGGTCAGCGCAACCCGCTGGCGTGGACGCCCCGGGATGCCCGGCTGGAAGTGATCGCTCCCACCGGGGGCATGGGCGTCGTCTGCCGCTATGATGACGAGCCCCTGTGCCTGGTGTGCAATAGCACGCCCACGCCCGCCAGCGGCATCGAGGCGGAGCTCGTCGTACGCTCCGGGCCGCTCTCGGTCACCCGGATCGCCGAGGGCGAGCTGCGCGGCAAGATGCTGTTTTCCGATCAGCCCCCGGGCTCGGTGCAGGCGGCGGCCACGAAGGCCGGGGCCGTCGGCGTCATCTCCGATTGTGTCTGCCCGCCCTGGCTGGCCTCCCACCCCCCGGTGCGTGAGCCCGAGGACGAGCCCGATCTGGTGATGTGGACCATCTTCTCCGGCAAGCGAGACGAGCCGCCGCTGTTTGGCTTCAACCTCTCGGCCCGTCAGGGCCCCCGCCTGCGACAGCTTATCGCCTCCTCGGACGGGCCCGTCGTCTTGCGCGCCGTGGTGGACTGCGATCTTGCCCCGGGGACCTCGGAGCTTGTGCACGCGGCGCTGCCGGGAACGGACCTGGCTGAGGAGGAGGTGTGGGTACTGGCGCACCTGTCGGAGCCCGGCGCGCGCGACAACGCCTCGGGCTGCTGCCTGTCCCTGGAACTGGCCCGGACACTGCTGACACTCACCGGCAACGGCACGCTGCCCCCACTGCGACGGACCGTGCGGTTCATGCACGCCGTGGAGGTCAGCGGGTTCTTGCCCTACCTCGCCGAGAACCTCGGCCGCCTGCCCCGGGTCGTCGCCGGGCTGTGTCTGGATTCCGTGGGCCAAAGCTTCCGCCTTTGCGGCGGGGAGATGGTGATGTTCCGCTCTCCGGAGGAGGCGCCGTCCTTCGTGGACGGCCTGATGGAGGAGCTCCTCGCCGCCGCCGCCGCCGAGCCCGTGGGCCGCTTCACCACAGACAACTACGCCATCTTCCCCTGGCACTGCGAGCCGTTCTGGGGCAATGACGCCTTCATCTCCGACGGGTTCTTCGGCATCCCGACCCCGCAGATGTCCAACTGGCCGGACAGGTTCTACCACAGCTCCAAGGACCGCCCTGAGGGCATGTGCGAGAACACCCTGGGACGCGCCGCCGCCACGGCCGGCGCGTACCTGCACCTGCTGGCCACTGCAGGCGCGAAGGAAGCCCGGTGGCTGGGCTGCCTGGCGGCCACGGACTACAAGCGCCGCATGGCCGGCGCCATCGCGCGCCTGACCGAGACGGCCCTGTGTGAAGACACGCCCGATGAGGCCGCGCGGCGGATGGTCTCCGAGCTGCGTCACCTGGGGTTGCAGGCCCACGACGCCGTCGTGCAGGCCGGGCGGTTCGCGCCCGAGGATGCCTCGCTGGCCCGGTCGCTCTCCGAGTCCGCCCGGCACATGCCGGACCACGCCGAGCGCGAGGCCGTCGCGGCCGCGGAGTATCTGGGCGTCGCCATCGAGGCCGAGCAGCCGGCGGCTCCGGTTCCCGGTGATGACATGACGGTGCGGCGCCTGCGCTGGGCGCCGCCGCCGGACAGTCTGCTATCGGAGGGCGCGCAGAGCCGACTAACTGAGCTGTCGGGCACTCCGCCAACGGGGCTGAACCTCTCCCGCATCTGGCGCTGGATCGACGGTGGGCGCAGCGCCGGCCAGATCGAGCGCCGTCTGCGCCACGGCGGCCCGATCCCGCTGCCGACGGTGGTGGAGTACCTGCAGATCATGGAGCAAGAGGGGATGGTGGAGGCGGTGCGGCGGACGTAAGGGTTTGTGCTCGCCTTCGCGAGGCGGCTGCTCAGACGAGGGTTACGGCGATGGCGGACGGTGGCTCTCTGCACCCTGTGCCCACGGCTTGCCCCCTGCCCAGCGCAGCACGTCCGGACTGTGCGGCACGCACCTGTGCCGTGCCGGGGAACCTGCGAAACAGGCTCCGCAACGGTTCTCGGCGCCGCCTGGTCGGTGCCACGACCAAGCGGCGGTCCCGCAGGGCGGGATCGCCGAGTCGGGTCGAAGCCCGACCTACGCGTCACCAACGGCACGGCTGCGAACGGCACGGCCCGCCGCCGACCGCCCCGTGCGCGACAAGGTCGGTCCTTGTGGGCCTTCCTCCGGCTCGGTGCAAGATGCCACCTACAGCCCCGCCGCCTCCAGCCAGGCGAGCAGACCGACGATCAGCCCGGCCACGGGCACCACGATGAACCAGGGGTCCACCCCCAGGAGCCGCGGGATGGTGATGTCGCCGAAGTCCCCCATCTTGAGGATGCCCCGGGAGAGCTTCGGGTAGGCAAGGGCGAAGAGCCAGGAGCCCAGGATGATCCCCGCGATGCCGCCGAAGAGCGCATCCAGGGAGCCCTGACCCGCGGCGGCCGCGGCGGTGCCCGGGCAGTACCCCAGGAGGGCGAAGCCGACGCCGAAGATCAGCCCACCGATCACCGTGGAGCCGATGGAGCCGGACTTCAGGTGCAGCTCCACCACCCCGAGGCTGCGGAGCGCGTGGACACCGACCATGCCCACCACAACCGCGGTGAGCATCACCTTCACCACGGTGAAGTCCCGCAGCAGAAGCTGGCTGAGTATCACATCGTAGTGGGTGACGCCGCTGCGCTGCAGCAGGAAGCCGAAGCAGATGCCCAGCAGAAGACCGAGGATGAGTTGCTTGTCCTTATCGGCATGGAGCTTCTCGAGCATTGCACGGCCTCCTATCGTCCCGCGAACAGCAGCACCGCGGTGGCGATGCCGCCGGCGAAGAAGCAGATGGTCGCGATCCACGAGCTCACCGACAGTTGCAGCGTGCCGCTGATGCCGTGACCGCTGGTGCAGCCATCGGCCCAGCGGGCTCCGAAGCCCATGATGATTCCGCCGATGAGAGCGATCAGCCAGCGCAGGGCCGGCGCGGCGCCTACCCAGCGTTCCCACAGGTGCGGTACCCAACTCGGGTGGAGCGTTCCGCCCAGCACCGCGGCGCACAGGCCGCCCACAAACACCCCCAGCACCAGCATCCATTGCCAGTCCACGATGGGCGGCACCTGCCTGAAGAACTCCCGCCGGTAGACCTTCACCCCACCCAGCAACCGCTCGAGCATGCCTGCGGTGCGGGCGTAGGTGGTGGAGCAGGCCAGGGGCTTGTTGGACAGCAAGAAGGCAACCCAGCACAGGACACCGATCCCGGCTCCCGCCACGTATGGCGACCATCTTTGGAGAAACAGCCATTCCATGGATATTGCACCTCCGGTATGGGCCAATGACGCCGGCGACGCCTCCGCCGCGCGGCCCTGGCGGGGCGGTACGGCAACGGGCAACGGCGCCTCACCCCCCTCCCCCTCTCCCTTATTCGCCCAAACGACGGGCGAAACGGGAGGAGGGGGTGAACGG
>CAZXDD010000021.1:4319-23976 GCA_964639415.1 uncultured Armatimonadia bacterium | reverse complement strand
CCCCTCTCCCTTATTCGCCCAAACGACGGGCGAAACGGGAGGAGGGGGTGAACGGCAACGGCTGACCGCTGCCCCGCCTGCTTTTCCCCTGCCTTTCCCCTGCCTTTCCCCTGCTCTTCCCCTGCTTTTCCCCACTACTGCTCTTCGTCGCCAAGATAGCGCGGGCCGTGCGGCCCCACGCAGAAGGGGCATTTCGGGGCCAGACCCAGAGCGGCATAGGCAGACATCCCGCCGGCCACGTTGAGGACCTGCTCGAAGCCCCGCTGCAGCAGCAGGCTGCAGCCGATGCTGGACCTTTGCCCGGAGCCGCAGATGACGGCCGTCGGCAGGTTCGGATCCAGCTCACCGTAGCGGGTGCGCACATCGGCCAGTGGGATGTTCACGGAACCCTTGATGTGGTGGCGTGAGTACTCCTCGGGGGAGCGCACATCCACCAGGGCCATGGGCTCGCCCGCAGTGATCTGCTCGTGCAGTGCTCGGGCGGAGACCTGGGTGACATGCTGGATGGGCAGGCCGGTCATGCCGTAGGCGAGCACGCCGCCCTTCAGGTACCCCACGGTCCTGTCCAGCCCCACCTTCCACAGCCACTGCGCATCACGCCGTGGCTCGTTGGAGACCAAGAGGACTTCCCGTCCCACGGGCAGCAGCCAGCCGGCGAAGGTGGCGAAGTTGCCGGCCGAGCCGATGTTGAACGCTCCGGGTACGTGGGCGCCGCCGAAGGCGTCGTACTCACGGGTGTCGAGGACGATGCTGTCGGCCGACCGGGCCAGGGCCGCGAATTCCTGTGGGGGAAGTGGGCGCGGTACGGGGAGGTCGCGGACCAAAGCCGGCCCGGCGCCGTTCTCGGCGCTGCAGCGCGAGAAGTGATCGGGCGCGGCGGGCATATTGGTGGTCAGAGAGTCGACGAATGACGCGAGATCGGCAATCTGCAAAGCGGGGTTGTGGAGCCTCTCGTAGCCGATGGTGCTGGTGCGCTTGGCCGCCATGGCCCGCCCGCACAGCGAACCGGCGCCGTGGGCGGGATAGACCTCCACATGGTCGGGGAGCTTCAGGAGCTTGCGGTGCAGGCTGTCGTAGAGCGCCGAGGCCAGCTCCTGTGCCCGACCGGGAAACAGGTCGGGCCGTCCCACATCGCCCACGAACAGCGTGTCGCCACAGAACACCGATACGGGGCCCTCGCCGCGTCCGGTATCGGTGACCACATACGACACGTGCTCCGGAGTGTGTCCCGGCGTCTCGAGGACGGAGAGCCTCAGGTGCTCGAACTCGACGGTGTCGCCCTCGGAGAGCCCGGTGTGGGGGAACCTGCAGCCCGCCGAGGCCGGGGCGTAGATGGTGGCCCCGGTGGCCTCGGCCAGGTCGAGGTGCCCGGAGATGAAGTCGGCGTGCAGGTGTGTCTGCAGGACGTGGGTGATGGACAGCCCCATCTCTTCGGCGGCCTGCAGGTAGACCTCGACGTCTCGCTGGGGATCGATGATGGCACAGGCGTGTGCCCCCCCCAGCAGGTACGAGCTGTGAGAGATGCCCTTGACGAAGAACTGACGAACGAACATGGAGTCACTCCTCAGGTGCGCAGCGGGCTCAGGCCGGCAAGATCGCGCGGCCCGGCAATGCCGTCGCTTGGGATAGCGTCGGGTACAAGATGGCTCTGCGGCGGCGTCCGACCCGGCGGCCAACCTCCGTGCGAGGGTCTGTAGGTCCGGCCCAGAAGCCCGGCTTCGCCGAGAGTGTCATCCTGAGCGTCAATGTCGCGCAGCGAGATAGCGAAGGATCTCGCTATGTCCCAGGAGATTCCTCGAGCTGCCCCCTCCGGGAGCGGACGCTCTCAGAACGACACTTTCATCAGAATGTGGACTCTTCGGCCGCGCTTCTGGGTCTCTGTGCCGAGGCCACGATCGCCCCCGCAGTGGGAGCGGCGGCCGTTGCGGCAGGGACCGCGGAGTCCGGACCTCAGTCCGCCGTAGGATCGGCGTCCTTCACAAACCCGTGGGCGGCCGCGTCCTGCGACCACTTCGGATGCTTCTCGTGTGGGCTGCGCAGGTCCCAGCGCAGTGGAACCTGGTCGCCCGTGGCGATGAACCAGTCGGCCATGGCGGCGGTCATCTCGCAGACAACCTCGGCCTGCTCAGGATCGCCGATGAGGTTGTGCACCTCATCGGGATCGGACCGGAGGTCGTACAGCTCATCGGTGTCGTACATGCGGCGTACGTACTTGAAGTCACGGGAACGGATCATGACCGCCTTGCCATGGGTCCGGGGCTGCGTGGCCTGCAGGTCCGGACGCGACCAGTAGATGTCCGAACGCGGGCGCGCCGTCTCGTGGGTATGGGGCTCATCGGCAAGGGCGCCGCCTTCGCAGAAGACGTACCGGCGCAACTGCTCGGTCTCGCCGCGGAGCAGGGGCAGCAGAGAGCGGCCGAAATGGGTGTGTCCGCGCTTCACCCCACAGGCCTCGCACAGGGTGGGCAGCAGGTCTACCATCTCGATGAGCGCTTCGGATGGCGCCGCCAGTGGTGCACACCCGGGGACGCGCATCGCCAAGGGCACGTTAGTCAGCGCGTCCTCGAAGCAGTTTTGCATCTTCTCGGTCAGCAGGTAATCGCCTGCGTAGTCACCGTGGTCCGAGGTGGCCACCAGGATGGTACTATCAGAACGGCCGCTGCGGCCCACAGCCTCCATCAGCCGCCCCAGGTTGCGGTCGGTCTTGCTCACCATCCCGTAGTAGACGGCGACGATCTCCCGCAGCTCCCCATCGGTGATCTGATCCATCCGCATGCGCTCGTGCACCGCCCTGACGATGGCGGGCTTGCCGGCGAAGCCCTCAGGAGGCGCGATGGGGGCCGGCACCGCGGAGCGGTCGTACATGGAGTAGTACGGCTCGCTCACCGCGTAGGGCGGATGGGGGTAGCTCTGATTCACCAGGAGCAAGAACGGCTCACGCGGCGGATCCTCGATGAGCTCGGCGGCCTGCTGCGCAACGTCGTCGTCCGCCAGGGAGGGCCCGAAGCTCTCAGGTACCTCGCCCCACAGGAAGGTGTGGAAGAGGCGGTCCTCGGGCCGCCAGGGGTTCTGGACCACGGCGGCCTTGCCCCCGGTGCCGTGGACCCGGACGTCGCAGGAGTCGGGCACCACGTCCTCGCTGAGCATGTCGTTCTTGCCGCCCCACCAGACGTAGTAGCCCGCCTCCTTGAACAGACGGAGGATGTTGGGCTCATGACGGCGGAGCATGTGATGCATGGTGCGATGGCCGTTGACGTGGCAGTACCAGCCGGTGGCCATGGATACGCGACTGGGCGTGCTCACGGGGTTTTGCACGAAGCAGCGCCGAAAGCCGGCCCCCTCACGGGCCAGGGCGTCGATGCAGGGAGTGCGCACCACCTCATTGCCCCAATAGCCGGTGTCCTTGGCGCGCCACTGGTCGCTGAGGAACAAGACAACGTTGGGTCTTTGGTTCAGGGACATCGGCGGGGACCTCCGGCGATAGGTGGGCCGGCGCCCGTGGCGGCGGAGGGTCGCCACGCCCTCCACAGCACTCCGCAGCTCCGGACCGTCTCCTCGTCACAGGATAGTCAGGGGCACGTCCGGGCATGCACCCCGACGGCGCACGGGCGGTCGCGAGACGGTCCGGCCTCGCCCGCCCGATGCGGCCACGACCGGGTGCATGGTTACTGAAGTTCGCCGTTGCCCGGCGGTACCCTTCCGAAAGGAGCCTGCACCGGAGCCTCAGGCAGGAGCACGCGGGGGCTCCGGGGAACGTCATCACCCAGCATTGGAGGCACCGCTTGTCGCGGGAACCACAGCTAACGGGAGTGCAGACATGACCGGTCACTGGCTCAGGCTCAACAGGCTCTTTTGCCACAGCGGGCGGGCGGTGATCGTGGCCGTGGATCACGGTGAGTTCTTCGGCCCGACCTCCGGGATCATCGACCTGCCCGGCGTCATTGACAACGCGGAGGCCGCCGACGGCATTCTCCTCTCTCCGGGGATGATGGCCCACTGCGCCGCGGCCTTCGACCACCGGGGCGCCCCGGTGGCCATTGTCAGGCTCAACTGGAGCACCGTCTACTGCGGCCAGTGGGGATATCACCAGGCGGCCACCGTGGGGGTCATCGGCCCCGAGGAAGCGCTGGCACTGGGAGCCGACGTGTGCCTGGCGTCCCTGACCCTCACAGGCGAAGACGAGGCCCGTGACGCGGCCAATGTGGAGCTGTTCTCGAGGCTGGCGTCGGCCAAACGCAAGTGCGGGATTCCCCTGATCGGCGAGTTCTACCCCGCCGCACCCGAGCGCCTCTCTCAGGAGAAGCTGCACGCCACCGTGTACACGGCATGCCGCATCATCACCGAGTTGGGGGCCGACGCGATCAAGACCTTCTACACCGGGCCGCGGTTCGCCGAGGTCGTGCAATCCACCCCCGTTCCTGTGCTGGCACTGGGCGCCGAGAAGCTCCCCAATGAGGTGGATGCCCTGCAGTTGGCACACGATGCCGTCGCGGCGGGAGCCAGAGGAGTGGTATTCGGCCGCAACGTGATCCAGGCCGAAGACCCGCCGGCGTTCCTGGCGGCACTCAGGCGCGTCGTCCACGACGGCGCGGGTCCCAGAGAGGCCGCCGTGGAGGCGGGACTGGCGTAGGGGGCCGCAGTCGCCATATATGCGCCCCGAATCAATGCATATCCGTCTTCTTGACGCTATTGGTTTCTCGGATTAACATGAAATGAGAGTGTCATCACACTCTCGCTACCGACCCGGCACGGCCACGCTGCCGGTGCCTGTCTGTACTCTCCAGATCGACTCGTGCGCCGCAGCGGGACCGGCCCAGGGAGGACGGGGAGAGAGTTCAGAGGTGAGTGAAGTGTCGGCTCAACCGGCCAGAGCTCGATTCACGACCCAAGCGCGGTCCAAACTGCTGGGAATGGTCTTGCTGGCGATGGCCTGTGGCTGCAGTCGGTCCGGAGTGGGCACCGGGTCCGGGGAGGCCGTGGCACAGCAGACGCCGCCCGCCGCGGAGCCCCCCGACCGGCGCGTGGTTCAGCCGGTACAGGATTACTTCCTGACCTTCGAGGAGAAGCAGAGTCCGGAGGGGGCGGACCTGAACCCCTTCAGGTATTACACCCACGTGGGTTCGGACTATGGGCCGATGCCCGACGGCCGCCAGTTGAGCTGGCGGCCGCATGAGGTGGTGGCCGGAGGCCAGCGACGGCTGGCCGAATGGCGCGGCATGTGGCACTCCCTGCGGGCCCGGACCGTGGACACCGACCGCTGCCTGGACATGTCCCGCTGCTACCCGTACTTCATCGAGCCCGCCTTCCAGCCCCGCTGTCTCGGCGTCACCGCCAGGGTCAAGGGCAGAGGCACCTTCAAGCTCGAGCTCAAGTCCGCCAGGGACCCCGTCGAGCAAGTCCTGTGGCAGGACGCCTTCACGCTCAACGACGAAGAAGACTACCGCGACATCACCTGCGAGATTGACCTCGCCCGGCTATCCCGCGTTAAGCTGTTGAGCTGGGTGGCGGAGGCCGGCTCCAGTATCGTGGTGGACTCGGTGGGCCTGCTCATCGAGCTACCGGACATCTCCTTCGAGCAGCAGGTGTTTGCCTCGTCGTACGCCAAGCTGGCCCTGTGCTACGACACGGACCTGCAGATTGTGTCCGACCGGGCGCATTTCCCCGCCCGGCACATGGCCTGTGTGCCGACCACCGGCATGTTTGCTCTGGCGACCTGCGCGGCCTGGAAGATGGGCATGGTGCAGGAGAGCTTCGCCCGCGAGACACTGCGCGGCGTCCACCGGACGGTAGCGGAGATCCCCCGCGCCCGTGGCCTGTTGCCGCATTTCGTCCAGATCCCCGAAGGTGCCACACGCTTCGAGATCATCCCCTCCGACGACCCCGATGGCGGCGTGGAGTACAGCTCGGTGGACACGGCACTGTGGACCCACTCCATGCTGCTGGCGGCCACCATGCTGCAGGAGACCGAGTTGGCTGCGCGGCTTCTGGAGGAGATCGAGGCGATCGACTTGTCCGGACTGCGCGACCCCGAGGGGTTCATCCTGCATGGCGTCAAGAACGACGGGAAGACCCCGCTGGAGAGCGCCTGGCATGACTGGGGCGGTGAGACGGCCCTGGTACTGCTCCTGGCGCGCATGGCCGGGGAGCCCGCCGAGTCGCTGAAGATGGACAAGACCGGCCGCGTCTTCCGGGGCTGTGGCTTCATCCCCGAGATTCAGGCGCTGTTTTTCGACGACTTCAACCAGGACAGGCCCGATGCCCTGACCGGGGTGAACTGGCTGACCTACCGTAAGGAGCTACTGGCGGAGCAAAGGGCCGCCGTCCCCGTAGAATCGGAGGCCGCCGGGCTCGGGATCTACGGCTACTCGGCCTCCGAAGGACCCGACGGCATCGGCTACGTCGCCAACGGCGCCTATGAGGCACCGCAGCCGGACATCCTGGCCCCTCACTACATGCTACTGTCCGGCGCTCTGCGTGATGATCCCGCCGAGCTGTACCGGGTGTTGGGCCAGATGCAGCAGCGGGGCCTGTTTGGGCCGTGGGGAATGGTGGAGAACGTGCGGACGGACATGAGCGGTTATCTACCCATGCTGGGTGCGCTCAACGCGTCCTTCGAGGCTCTCAGCGCGTACCACCTGTGGGCCAAGACCACCGGGGCGACGGACGAGGTATACGGGGCGGCCTCAAGCTGCGAGGCCGTGCGCGGGGCGATGGGGCTCTTCTACCCGTAGTGGGCAAGAGCAGCGGGGAATCTCCGGATCGCGTCCCGGCCAAGGCCGCCGGGACGCGGTTCAACCCATCCTGCGCCCGACCGCCGAGGCGATGGTGCGCAGGTCGCCCATCAGATCGGCGAAAGCCTCGCAGGTCAGAGACTGGGGCCCGTCGCACAGGGCGCAGACGGGGTCCGGGTGCACCTCGATGAGCAGCGCATCGGCGCCGGCGGCCACCGCCGCCCTCGAAAGCGCGGGGACGTACCGCGCGTTGCCCGTGGCGTGGCTGGGGTCGATGGCCAGAGGCAGGTGGGAGATCTCCTTGACCACGGGAATAGCGGAGATGTCCAGGGTGTTGCGGGTGTAGGCCCGGTCCAGGGGGTGTACACCGCGCTCGCACAGGATGATCCGGTTGGCCCCGCGACTGAGGCAATACTCGGCGGACAGCAGCCACTCGTCAATGGAGGCGCCCGGTCCACGCTTGAGCAGCACCGGACATTTCGTCTCCCCCACCGCGATGAGTAATGGGAAGTTCTGCATGTTGCGGGCACCGATCTGGATGATGTCGGTGCAGCCCACGACTACCTCGACCTCCGCGGTGTCGACAACCTCGGTCACCGTGAGCAGTCCCTCGTCGGAAGCCACCTGTCGCAGCATCTCCAGGCCCTCGCGCCCCAGGCCCTGGAAGGCGTAGGGGCTGGTGCGGGGCTTGAAGGCGCCGCCGCGCAGGACTCGGGCTCCCGCGCTCTTGACGCCCCGAGCGGCGGCCCGCAGCTGGGTTTCACTTTCGATGGCGCAGGGCCCGGCCATGACGATGATCTCGTCGGTGCCGAAGGTCACCTCGCCCACCGAGAACACCGAGCTCTGGGCGTAGAACTCTCGAGAAGCCAGCTTGTAGGGCCGGCTGATGTGGGTGACGTGATCCACTCCGGGCATGACGGCCAGCGCGGCACAGAGCGGCTCGCGCAGCTCAACGGGGATGGCGCTGCGGATGCCGATGGCGGTGCGCTCGCCTCCGGGCAGGCTGACGGGGGTCAGGCCTTCGGCCTCGATGCGTGCGAGCACGGCCTGTATCTGCTGGGGCGAGGCGTCTGCCCGCATGGCAATCATCATATAGGGTCACTTCTTCCGGCGGATTGGTGTGGGCGGCGCCGTTCGGGGAGCGCCGCGGAACCCATGGCGGCAGTGACGACCGGCCGCCACCTACGGCACACGGCTCAGGTTCTCGGCCATCTGCAGCACCTGCTCGCGACGCTCCAGAAGGTCGCGGCCGTGCTGCGTGTAGTCCGTGAGGCCGCCGATGAGATCGCCGGAGAAGTCCAGGAGACGCGCGACCTCCGCGGCCGCTTCGGGATGGCCCGCGGCCATCTGACGTAGCAGGACGAATAGATCGTGGTCCTCGAAGCCATCTCTGAGCAGGGCAAGGCGCAGCGAAGGCAGTCCGCCACCGTCCGCGGCCGGGTACAGAAGGTAGCCGTCCCCGTTGATCTCGGCGAAGGAGTTGGGGTCCCAGTTGGCATAGTCCTGCGCATCGTACTGCTCCGCCGTCCCCGAGTTCCCCGTCCACACGTCCACACCCCAGTACAGGAAGCCCTCGATGCCCCGGCTGAAGGTCATCCAGCCCAGGATGCGGTGATCGATGCCGGGATAGTCCACGAACAGGTTAGCATACGGCGCCGTGGGACCGCAACACACGTACCACCACACCTGGTCGCCCTCGCTCTGTGCCCGGCGCACCGAGGGCAGGTCTGCGTGTGCTGTGAGCGGACACCAGATGCGCACCAGGCCCTTGAGGGCGGGGTGCGGGTTCCAGCCGGTCTGCATGATCTTGAGGTCCGGGACCGCCTTCACCAGCGCCGAGTAGTTGGCCTTGAGGTCTTCCAGGGCGCCGCTGGGGGCCTCATCATGACCGTAGACGTAATGCAGGTCCCAGTGGCCGGCCGCCTTGAGGTGCTCCGCCATCGCCCGGGCGAAGTCCACCTCTCGGCCGGCGGCCACGGTGCCGTTGCCCCCGATGTTGAGCGTCGTCAGTCCCAGGGGCACCAGCGCCTGCAAGAGCCCGTCCGTCTTGCCAAAGTCCCACTCACCATCGCCCCCTTTCTCCGGCGGCCACATGGTGATCGGGCTGATGCGGTGCTCCAGCATCAGCTTGCTGGAGCGGATGTAGGCCTCCAGGTAGCTCTCAGCGTCGGTGCCCTCCCCAAAGGACCGGTAGTTGGCCCACAGGACGAAGGCGGTGCGCAGGGGCGACTTGACCGGGAGTGCCACATCGTAGACCCGGACGCTCAGGGGCAACTCGAGTACCTGCCTGCCGGTGGCGGTGGTGCCCTCGACCCGCACCAGGCCGGTGTACAGGCCCGCAGCATCGTCCTGAGTGGTGCGCACGGTGATGAACACGGGGCGGCGCTTGCCTATCGCCACGTCCAGGGGCCGATTGGGCAAGAGGACGTCGGGCACCCAGCCCTTGAGCGAGGCCCCCGGGGTGACCTTGTCGCAGCGCACAAAGCCCAGGGGGTTGACCGTTACACGCCGGGCGGGGATCGTGGCACCGGCCGGGCCGGTGAGGTCGCCGACAGTCACGACGGCGCCGCCGAGGCCGCCCAGCACCGGACAGAGTACGAGCTGTACCGGCTCCGACTCCCCTCGGGCCATGGCGATGTACAGCTCCTTGGCCTGCGGACCCGCGTCCACGCTGTCCGGCTGGACCTTCTGAGTCACGCAGGGGTTGGCCACGTAGAAGCCGGGCGTCTCGCCCTCAGCGGGCTCCGCCGAGGCCCAGAGCAGCGACAGGTCGTGGACCCGGCGCTCCACGGCGTCGAGAGCCTCGGCGATCTGCACAAGATCGCCCATCGTGGCGGGCTCGGCGGCCCGCTGCTTCAGAGCCGCCAGGGCCCTGTGCAGGTCGGGCAGGTCCGCGCTCAGGGGCGTCCCCGCCGTCCGGCGCGCCAGGCGTCCCAGCTCGCCGGAGAGCGTTTCGGCGCGGCCCAACACCGGTGGAAGCTGCAAGAGCGCCGACTGCCGCCACAGCAGCCGCCCCCGGGGGTCGCAGACACAGACCTCGATGCTCTCGGTGCCCGGCTCGATCAAAAGGTCAATCTCCGCCCGCTGCCACAGCTCCTGCCCCGGGTCGGGAAGCAGGGCCCGCGACAGGCGTCGGACGCGGGGAGCGCTCTCGGAGCGGATGAGGGCATTCAGACGCCCGCCACGCTTACCACTGAGGACCAGAGCAGACACCGTGGCGGGTCCCGTCCGCCGACCGGGTAGCTTCACGGTCTGTACCACCGGCCAGATCTCACCCAGCACGGCGGTCCCGAACAGATCGGGAGCGTGGAAGGTGCCCTTCAGATGCGCCCACGAGGATAACTCGCCCGCGGAGGCGGCGTTGCGCGCGAAGTTGATGCCCAGTCGTTGGCCTGCCGCCACCTCTTCCAGCCCCAGACTGCTCCAGGGCACGGCCACTTCCGCCCACCAGCTCTCGGCGCCGCTGCCGACGGCCGCCTCCCAGTCGGGGTTCGCGGCCAGGTCGTGGCGTCCGCTGTGGCAAAGCTCATCGGCGATGGCGCCGGCATGGTTGACCATGAAGTGCCAGTAGGTGGCGGGCCGGTTGCTTCTCGGAGCCACGAACAGCTCGACCAGGGAATCCACCCAGATCTCGGCATCCCGCGGGCGGAGCTCACCGGCCAGAGCCCCAACGTCTTCGCCGCGGCACTCGTACAGGCAGTACAGGGCCCGGGCGTCATAGCAGGCGAGGACACGGACCTCGGCGACCGCCGGATGCCCGGTGGCGATGTGCACGAAGCCCCCGGCCACCGTGGCGTTCTCCCATTCGCCCGGGGTGATGATACCGTCGATGGCCGGCACCCGGAGGGTCCGGGGCAGGGTGACCAGGGGCGGGGTCTGGGGCAGTGCGGTCGTGCACAGGGCAAGTAGCGCGCAGAGAACCGCGGCTTTGGGCAACGTCATTTGGCACCTCGTTGGTTGGAGCGGCCGGCCGCCGGAGGCGTCGGTCTCGGCTTCAGGTGTGCGCGTGGCTGAGCAGATCGGCAGAGGCCGGGAAGTGGCTCTGCAGCACCGCGACGACTTCAGCGGCGTGGCGACGCAGCATCGCCACGGCGTCGGGCACATTGGCCGTGGCTGTTTCCAGGTCCAGTAACTGCGGGTAGTTGCGGAGCAGCTCAAGATCGGTCATACCACCAAAGTCCCTGGCCTGGGCGAGGAAGTCCACCAGGTTCCTGTAGGCCTCGGTGCCCTTGTAGCGGCCGGGCTCGGCGAGCAGGTCGATCATGTAGGCTTCGTCGGGGTACCCCGCCGCGAGCATGGCCACGCGGCGGAGGATGCAGGGCACACAGCCGCCGCACTGGCGGTTCTGCCGTCCCGCGGCCCAACACGATACGCTGCGCATCACGGTGGCCGGCTCGATGACGGACCGCAGGCAGGTACGCAGTACCTCGCCCTTGGTCTGGTGGATCAGCGGGTTGACCACCTGCGCTTGTACCCCCACCCGTGGGAGCAGCTCGTTGCACAGAGCCAGGAAAAGCGGGTGGGTACTGCGGGTGGACAGGCCTCCACTGCGGGCAGGGGTGAGAGGCAGAGCGATACTGAGAAAGCCGTTCTCGCACAGCAGGACCTCGGGGGCGGCGATGGCGACGGCGGCGATGGCTCCCAGGGCCACGAACAGGAACGAACGCGCTCGGCGCGAGGGCTCGCGCCGGTCGGGGGGCGGGAAATCGCGACCATCCGGGGCGGCGCCGTGTGGCGCAACCCTCACCGGCAGCCAGGTCGTGGCGCCGGGGGCGAGGCGCTCCACTGCGGCGGCCACATCCTTCTGAGCCACCTCGGTGGTGGGATTGCCGGACAGATGGCTCAGCAGCAGGGGCCGGCGCCCCGTACTGACGGCCATGACGGCCCCGGAGAAGGAGTCCAGTCCACCGGAGAGCAGGCAGACGCAGTCGGCCTCACAGGCCCGACCTTCGGGCACCGGCGGGACGGGGAGCAGACGGGGTGTGAACTCCAGAGCGATGCCGTCCCTGGTGAGAGTGTACAGCAGGTGGGCAAGCAGGGGCACTTGCCGGGTCCAGCGCTCAGGATCGTGGACGGGTACCGTGATGTGCAGACGGCGGACCCAGTCCTCCAGCTCGCCACGGGAAGAGGCGATGTCGGCCAGGTAGACGGCGGTGGCCACCGAAAGCAGGTCTTCCACCTGCGGCGTCCAGCGGTCGCCGGCCAGCGCCCGCAGCCGCCGGGCGTCGCAGATCGCGTTTCTCAGGTCAGAGGTCCAGTCAAGCACACGGGCGCCGTTTCCCCGGCCCGAGGCGGCCGGGCCTGCACGATCGCAAGTCCCGTCTGAGACGACATAGCGCAAGACCACTCCATGCTCCCTCCGGCGATCGCCTCCCTGCGGCACGCTCTGGGTCGGAGGCGTTCGCCCGGTCATCGGGGCGTATGGGCGCCCCCGGAAGGGCGGCCCGCAACCGTTGTCAGGGCCGCTGCGGGCGACCGGTGGCGATGGCCTCCAGGCCGGTGTGAACCATGCACTCCAGGGGGGAGAGCAGTTGCTGCACACGGCGCTCTCCGGCCTCCCCATCGAGCTCTGTGTACTGCGGTAGGGATGGCTCGACGGCTGCATAGTCGATGGCGGACATCACCGCGCGACAGCGGCCGGCTATCCGGTCGACCGCCGCCTCGGCAGCCGCCACATCCGGCAGCGCCGGTAGTCCAACAAACTCCGAGATGTCCCGGGAGACGAAGTAGCGAAAGCAGCGCTCCATGTCGCCAGCCATGAAGGAGCCCAGAAGGCGCGGGCCCGCCGGTGGCAGGCTGCCGCGAGCCCGGGCGGGCATCAGGAGCTCCGCGGCACAGGCGCCCAGAGCGTCCAGGGCGATGTCGGAGAACCTCGAGGCCCGGCCTGCGGTGGCGATGCGCCGCTCCGCTACGGCTCGAATGGTGGCGGCCGTGCTGTGGCCCGTGGGAAGCCCGGATCCGGCGGCAATCGCGTCGGAGCCCACTGTCGCCGCGTGCAGCAGCGTGTCCACACACGTGGCCACGCCCGGTCCGGCCATCTGGGTCACCACATCCGGCGCCAAGGCGGCCACGATCCGCCGCGCCACCTCCGACGGGTCCCGAACGCCCAGAGCATACAGTTCTCTCACCCGCTCCCACTCCGGGGTCGCGGGTGAACGCTGCGACGATGATGTCCCCATTGGTGAGCACACCCCCGTGGGCAAAGGCGCCGCCGGGCCAATCCGGCCGCCGGTCACCGCGGCGAGCCGTGGTATGTGCCTGGCGCGCCGCGCCATTGGCCGTCGTCAGTTCCGGAGGACCGCGCGGCGCCTCCCGGGGCCGGATCCCGCCCGGCGGGACCCGGGCGGACGAGGCACGGAGGCGGCCCGACTGACTCAGCCGGCAGGCTCTTGAGCTATCGTCGAACAAGTTCGACGTGGGAGGACTTTGCCCTTCCACCGCCTGAACGGAGCGGGTGGCGAGGCCGCGTGCGGCGTACCCGGGGGTCTCAGAGGTCGGTGTGGCACACAAGGTGAGCGGGTGCGCAGCGTCGAATAGGTGAGTATCAGTCCCGCGGGATCCCGCGGGCGGGGGCTTTCCCCGGTTCATCACGAAGGGGATGCGCGATGGACGACAGAGTCCTCCGGTTCGTCGAACAGACAGCGCAGACCATAGTGGGTCTGGACATCGCGCTGTTCTATCAGGAGAACCCCAACACCTTCGATACGTCCCTGGGCATCGCCATGCGCACACACCGCGGCCTGGAGGAGGTCGAGCCGGCGCTGGAGAGGCTGGCGATGGCAGGCGTACTGGAGCGCCACGAGCGCGGGGACGGCAAGTACACCTGCTACGCACTGGCGCGCGATACGGAGATGTGGAACATCCTGTGCCTACTGAGCGAGGCGTATATAGAGGATTTCGAGGCACGCAAGGAGATCGTGCGCATTCTGGTGAAGCTTCGACAAGGAAAGAAGGCCGCGGACCAACGATCATCGACGCCCGGTGGTGAGCAGAACTGATGCGGAAGCCAGTGTCAACGGGCATTGCCGGACTGGACCAACTGCTGTCAGGCGGCCTTCAGCCGGGGAGTTGCACCCTCATTGAGGGGGTGCCCGGGACCGGGAAGACCACGGTCGGAGTGCAGTTCATCTACACGGGCGCCCTGGCCGGTGAGTCGGGGATCATCATCACCTTCGAGCAGTTCCCGCAGCAGATCAAGCGCGATGCGGCCAATCTGGGTTGGGACCTGGACGAGCTGGAGCGTCGGGAGAAGGTGAAGCTGATTTGCACCTCTCCCCAGGTGTTCCTGGACCAACTGCGGGCGGCCGATGGGTTCATCGAGGTCCTGGCCGCGGAGCTGGGCGCGCGGCGAATACTGCTGGACAGCGTCTCCCAGCTCGGCCAGTTGGGCGGCGATCCACGCGAGCTCAGGAACATCGCGTACGGCATGCTCAACGGCCTGCGCCGCGCCGGCCTGACCTCCGTCATCACCAAGGAGCTGGAGAGTCTCGACGCGGCCGACATTCCCTTCGAGGAGTACCTGGTCGACTGTGTCATCCGCCTGCGCTATGACCTGATGGACGGCAACGAGAGACGCCGCTTCGTCGAGGTGCTCAAGAGCCGAGGCGGGCCGCACGTCTCCGGCAAACATGTGCTGGAGCTGGGCGAGGGCGGGGTGAAGGTCTATCCCAGACATCGGCCGGCTCCCCGACCGACGACGAAGTGGGAGGGAGGCCTGTGCCGCACGGCCACGGGAGTGGCCGGCCTGGATGAGATGCTGGGAGGCGGACTGATCTGCGGCTTCTCCTACCTCGTCGCGGGCAGCGCCGGAGTGGGCAAGACGACGCTGGCCCTGCAGTTCCTGTGCAAGGGCGCCGAGATGGGCGAGAAGGGCGTCTACGTCACGATGGAGGAGGCGCCCAATAAGCTCTCCGAGCTGGCGGCCGGGTACGGGCTTTCCATGGCCACATACGAGGAGCGAGGGCTGATCTCCGTCGTGTACCACTCGCCCATCGACACCCAGGCCGAGAAGCTCATCCATGAGCTGAAGGCCGAGGTCCGGAGGCTGGGAGCCAAGCGCGTGGTCGTCGATAGCATCGCCGATCTGGCCATGACCACCGGCGATCCGGACGGCGAGCGCGAAGCGGTCTTCGCCGTCGTCGACGCCCTCGAGGTCGAGGGCGTCACGACGCTTTTAGTGGCCGGTGTGCCGGAGCTGTTCGGGCAAAGCCACATCACCGGTGAGCAGATCTCCGTGGTGGCCGACGGCATCATCCTACTCAAGTACGTGGAGATGCACAGCGAGATCCAGCGGGCCGTCTCGATCCTCAAGATGCGGGGTAGCGACCACGACAAGGGCATCCGTCGGTTCACCATCACCAACCAGGGCATGGCGGTGCAGGGGCGGTTCGAGGGCACCGAGGGCCTCATGGGCGGCAGCCCTCGGGCCACGCCCATCGAGTTGGCCGTCCGGAGCTTCTCCGAGTTCGACGAGCGGCTCAATGACGAGCTGCTGGACAGGTTCGCCCAACTGCACCCGCAGGTGAAACCGGCCCCGCTGAGCATCCCCTACAACCCCGACGAGGCCCGGGACGTGGTGGTACGCGCCATGGGCTCGCCCAATACGAGCCTCAGCGTGGTCCCACTGTGCATGTACTGGATGCCCGAGGTCATCGACGTCCAGCGTCTCTCCCCGCTGAATGACGTGCTGCCCCCTTCCCAGTGGGATCAGCACCTGAACGGGCTGGTCCGGCCCACGGTGGTTGGCGAACAGACCTACGCCGTGCCGGCCATCGCCCTGTGCGGGGTCCTGCTGTATCGCAAGGACCTCCTGGAGGCTTCGGGGTTCAGCGGCCCTCCAAGTACCTGGGACGAGCTGATCGCTCAGGCCCAGAAGGTCATCAAGGATTCCGGTCGTGACGACCTGATCGGCTTTGAGTACCCGGCCTACACCTACGAGGGCCTGAGCTCCTCGTTCCTGGTGCATCTGTGGAGCAACGGCGGGCAGGTTGTGGATGAGCGGGGAGAGGTGATCGTCGATAGCCCGTCGGCCCGACTGGCTCTGGGCTTCCTGCGGGACGTGATCCACCGGGAGGGGATCTCGCCGCGGGAGCTCACCGCGGCGGGGCGGGGCGTGGAGCCGCAGGACAACTTCCTGTCCGGCCGGACGGTGTTCCTCTGGATGCTGCCCAGCGTCATGCAGGGAGCGTTGCGCAGCGATTCGCCGGTCAGAGACAGAATCGGCCTCGCTCCTCCGCCGGTCGGCCCGCTGGGCAAGCACAGCCACTCATTCCTCGGCGGCTGGCACTATGCCGTGCCCCGCGGCGCTCTGGCCCCCTCGGCCGCGCGGCAGTTCATCGGCTTCATGACCGGCTATGACATCCAGAAGGAACGCGCCCTGCGGGGCGGCCCCCTGCCCACCCTCAAGGCCATCTACGACGATCAGGAGGTCCTGGCCTTCCATCCCCACTACCGCGAGCTCAAGGACATCCTGGCCAACGCCCGCTGCCGGGAGGAGATCCCTCATTACTCCCGGGTGACCCTGGCTCTCCAACTCCACCTGCACCCGGTGCTGCAGGGCCTGGCGGAGCCCGAGGCGGCCCTGGAAGCTCTGGCGGCGGACCTCACGCGGATCATGAGAGGCTAGCGGCGAGGCGACGCACAGCCCGGACCCCACGCGGCCTGAGGAGCCCACGGCACCTCAGGCCGCAGTCTGTGGCGGACTCGATACGGAGGATCTCTCCCATGCCGACCGGAAGACGGTTCCGCAGCAACCGCGGTGACGGACGGTTCTCGGGCTCCCTGGGGGCTCTGCACGCCCGGCTCAAGGCTTCTCCGCCGCGACTGTGCTTCGACCCGCAGATGCCCCCGGATGACTTCGCCGCCTGGCGCAACGCCCTGCGCGACAGGCTGCGAGAGCTGATGCAACTGGACCTCGCCGGGGCCCAGCCGCCGCCGGAGCTGCGCGCCACCGAGCAGCGCGACGGGTATGAGCTGCAGAAGTGGGAGGCCTTCTGCGACGATTTCGGCGTGGTGCCGTTCCTCGTCCTGGTGCCACACACCGCCACCCCCGCCTCCCCGGGACCCGCCGTGTTGTGCTGTCCCGGCTCCAGAGGCACAAAGGAGCTGCTGGCGGGTGAGGCCGAGCCGGACGGGCGGCCCACGGAGGACAAACACCCGCTGCGCAACCGCATGGCGCTGTGGTTTGCGCGCGCCGGGTTCGTAGCCGTGGCCGTGGACAATCCCGGAATCGGCGAGCAGGCCGATCCGGGAGTGGGCGAGCGGTTCGAGCTGTCGATGCACGCCATCTGGATGGGCACCAGCTACGAGGCCATCTCTGTGGCCCAGAAGCTCCCCGTCCTGGACTGGCTACGCCACCAGAGCTTCGTGGACCCCGAGCGCATCGCCCTGTGCGGCCACTCCCTGGGTGCCAAGCCGGCGCTGATCGTCGGTGCCCTGGACGACGGCGTCGCCGCCGTGATCTGGAACGACTTTTGCTCCGACTGGCGTCAGCGAGCGATCCTCACCGGAATGGACCCCATCGCGGTGCATCAGTATGTTCCCGGCATGCTCCGGTGGATGGACTACACCGACATCCTGGCTTCGCTCGCGCCAAGGCCGCTCTTGATCACCGAGGGGGGGAGGACGCCGGACATCCACCGCATCCGCGCGGCCTACGGCCTGCTGGGTGCCGCGGACCGGATGCACGTGGAGTACTACCCCCGGTTCGCCACCCCGGACCTGCGCCCCCATGACACCGAGGACCTCCGCGAGGGTCTCAGCGGCGAGGAGTACCTGGAGCGGGTTAACGTCGATGTCCCGCAGCACTGCTTCAAGGATAGCGTCGCGGTGCCGTGGCTGTCGGAGGTACTGGGCCCGGTCGAGGGAGCAAACTGAGGGACCGTGGACCTTTTGCGGCACGCGGCGGCGGCCGTCTGGAGGACGGCACCATCGCTCTTGGCGTACCAACCATTGCTTTCGGGCAAAGGACCCCATCCATGGAGCGCCCGACCCAAGACTGCGACGTGCTTGTGATCGGCTCCGGAACCGCCGGATACTGTGCGGCCATCCAGGCCGCGCGGTGTGGCTGTGACACGATCCTGCTGGAGAAGGACGCCGTCCTCGGCGGCAACTCAGGCCCGGACCTGGGAGTGGGGATCACCGGCGCCGAGCGATGGAACGCCTACGCCGCCGAGCTGGGTATCCTGCAGCAGATACGTGAGGACGCCTGCCACGCCGATGCCCTGCCCCACCTCACCGGCGCCGCCATGGGCTACAGCATCTCACGACGGTTCGAGGCGGTTGTCCAGGAGCATCTGCAGGCCGCCGGCGTGCGGGTTTTCAAACGCCACTATGCCCGGAAGCCGGTGATGGCGGGCAGCCGGATCGCGGCCGTCATCGCCGAGGACATGGCCGCCTTCCGTGCGGTGGAGATCCGGGTGGGTACCTGCGTCATCGAGGCCTCGGGAGACGGCGCGATCGCCGCGCTCGCCGGCGCCGACTTCGACATGGGCAGCGAGGCGCAAGGTGAGTTTGGCGAGCGCTCGGCGCCGCCGCAGCGCAGCGGCCGGGTGCAGGGCACCAGCCTTGTGGCCATCGCGCACCGCACCGCCAAAGCGGTGCGCTTCATCGCGCCCAAAGGCACCCCTCAGTTCGTCCCCAGGGTCTGGCACGGCTCGTTGCGTTCGTTTCTGCACCACCATGCGGGGTGGCTCAGCCCCGACAAGGACCTGATGTTCCTGTATGTCACCGAGACCGGCGGGCATCTGGACACCATCGCCGATGACGGGCTGATCTACGAGATGCTGCTGGGCCAGCTCTGGGCGGAGTGGGATCACATCAAGAACGGCCCCCATGGCGAGGAGGCCGCCTGCTGGGACCTGCTGTGGGTGAGTCCGAAGGCCGGGAAACGGGAGAGCCGGCGCCTGATGGGCGACTACGTGCTGACCCAGACCGATTGCGAGGCGGGTCGGCGCTTCGAGGACGATATCGCCTACGGCGGCCACGACCTGGACGACCACCGGCCCCTGGGTGAGGGTGGCGACATCTTCGCCTACAGCGTGCCCCCGATGTACGGCATCCCGTACCGCTGCTGCTACTCGCGGAATGTGGACAACCTGCTCCTGGCCGGGCGACTGATGAGCGCCACCCACATCGCGCACTCCAGCTCCCGGATCATGGGCACCGGCGCCGCGGTGGGGCAGGCGGTGGGTCTGGCGGCGGCCCTGTGTAGACGCCACGGCTGCGGCCCCCGCGGTGTGGGACAGCGGCACATCGGTCAACTGCAACGCGAACTGCTGGTAGAGGACGGCAGCATCCTGGGTCGTCCGCTGCGCGAGGAGAGCGACCTGGCGCAGCGGGCCGCTGTTGAGGCCTCAGGCGAGCTGCGCTTCAACGCGCAGGAGCCGGGCCGGCTCGTGCCCTTGATCGCGCCCGCCGGCGTGCTGCTGTGGGACTGGCCGCGGAACCTGCAGCGCGCCGAGTTCTACCTGGCCAATCACTCGCGCCGAGAGCAGCGCGTGACGCTCACCGCCTCCCGGGCCCGGCGCGAACCGCGATACCGCATGCTGGAGGACTACCGGGCCGAGGGTGGCTGGGATGACCTGCGGGACGAGGCCTTCGTTTCGGTGGGACGTTGGGAGGCCACGGTGCCCGCCGGGTTTGAGGGCTGGTTTGCCATACGGATGCCCGGCCTGGAGTTGGAGGACAAGGACGTCGCCGGCGACGCGGACCGGCTCTTGCTCTGGCTCTCCGAGAGCCCGGGCCTGAAGTGGGCCATGGCCGAGGAGGCGTGCGAGATCGCGGAGGCGGTGGAGCACAGCCATCAGCGCCCCCGCTGGGCGCCGCTGGACTGCATGGGCTGCGTGAGGCTGACGCCCGCACCTCCCCTGGGCGAGGCGACGAATGTGCTTAACGGCTTGTCCAGGCGCTTCGGCCGGGGGAGATCG
>CAZXDD010000021.1:2744-4309 GCA_964639415.1 uncultured Armatimonadia bacterium | reverse complement strand
GGCCGGGGGCCGACGAACCTGTGGATGTCCGTTCCCTCCGACGGCCTCCCACAGGAGCTGACTTTGTGCTGGGACACGGAACAGACCCTCCGCCGCGTCTGCATCCTCTTCGACACGCTGTGCCGGGAAGACGAAGACAACCCCTGGCGCAGCGGCGCCCCCGCGGCGCCCATGTGCGTCCGCGACTACGACCTCGTCGTCAGGGAGGGACACCACCGGCAGCAGGTGGTGCAGGTCAGGGGCAACGTCCATCGCCGGCGCGAGCACGAGCTGGAACCGGTCGGCACGAGAGAGCTGCGGCTACGCGTCCTGGCGACACAGGAGGAGGGGTGGGGAGCGCGGGTCTACAGCATCAGGGCGTACGGGGCGGATGGCTGACGTCCCGCACAGCCCCCGCGACCACGGCCCGGTCTGCACCGACGCCGGGTGCCCGGAGACCTGGGCGACGCCACAGGACCGCGAGCGAGCCCGGCGGCCGCGAGCCATCCACGGCGGGCCTCCACCGAGAACACCAGGGCCCCGGCACAAGGCCGGGGCCCTACCATTGCCTGCGCCACACCACCTTCGCACACACCGTGCGCCCGGCTTCCTACAGTCACCCCGTCAAACCGCCAGATCCTTGGCGAAGGCGAAGGCCAGCGTTCCCGGCTTCGTTTCCTCCCACTTCGCCGGTCCGCCCACTACAGCCGCCTGGGCCAGACGGCGGGCGGCGAAGGTCTTCTCGCCCGCGGCGAGCTGGAACCGCACGCGCCCCAGGGCATTGGCACGACACCGGATCTGCACGAACTGAGAGCGCAGCGCCGCCGGCACCTTGGCCCGATTCGACAACTGATCTACCAGGTGAGGGCTGTCGAGGTACACCACCACCGACCGCTGCCCGTGTGCCGCGGCGATATCCAGCACCCACAGGACCGCGTCGAAGGCCACAGCGTCGACGGAGGCGGCGTCCTGCGAGTAGCTGACCTTCCGCACGACTTCCCCCTCGCGGTTGCGGAAGATGATGCCGACCGCAGCGGTCTCGGCCGAACGCCGCAGGACGCTGATGCCGACACCGGTGAAACGCTGAGCGAGACTGTGGGCTGCCATGGCGGGGAACTCCCGGTGATGCGTTCCGAGCCGGCGCCGAGTGCGGGCTGCGATGGTGGGCTGTCGAGGTGACCGGCTCCGGCCTTCGGTACTCCTTCTGCCTCCACAGTTGTTATCGGCAGGTGTAAACCGGACTTTACTGCTCTGGCATACTTTGTCTAGGAAAACTTCTACAGCCTTAGACTGCCCGAGGAGAGCAAATGTTCGCACCCAGCGGGCAGAACCCCGGGACAACAGGGCCGGGCATCGGTAGGTTCGGCCGAAAGTCTGGCCGGCCCGGCTCATGTCATCCTGAGCGTCAATCTCGCGCAGCGAGATATCGGGGGGGCTCCCCAGACCTCGGGGGGTTCGTCGATCTGCTCCCTCCGGGAGCGGATGCTCTCAGACGGACGCTCCCATGCGAATGTGGGCTTCCCGGCCGCGCCTTTGGCCGGGGACCGCAACCGAAACGCGGGGTCCGGCCACCCGGTGCATTGAAG
>CAZXDD010000021.1:0-2734 GCA_964639415.1 uncultured Armatimonadia bacterium | reverse complement strand
CATGCGCGACACAGTTGAGGCTGAGCCGCTGCAGGCGTATCATGGACGCCTGCGGGCCGTTCGGCGCTCCGGACCGCCACGCCCATCTGTGCAGGGAGAGCCCCGTTCACATGGTCACTATCGAGCCGCCCCGTCGCGGGCCGCACCATCCCCCCTCGCGCCTGCCCATCATCGTCGTCGGCGCGGGGGCCTCCGGCATGTTGGCGGCGGGTACCGCGGCCGCCGCCGGGGCCCCCGTACTACTGCTCGAGAGGACCTCGCGCCCGGGCAGAAAGCTGGCCATCAGCGGCAAGACCCGCTGCAATATCACCAACACCCAACCGTTGGAGAGCTTCCTGCACGCCTACGGCCCCAACGGCCGCTTCCTCCGCGGCCCCTTCAGTCGCTTCTTCCGTGATGAGCTGCTGGCTCTGTTGGCCCGGCACGGCGTGGAGACCAAGAGCGAGCGGGGCGGACGGGTGTTTCCCGTGTCTGATGACGCCGAGGATGTGGTGGCGGCGCTTGACAGGTACCTGGCGGCCGGTGGCGTGCAGGTGCGAACCGGAGTGCGGGTGACAAAGGTCCGGGTGGAGGGGGGCCGGGTGACGGGGGTACTGACCGCCGGCGGCGCTCTCGCCGCCTGCAAAGTCATCCTGGCCACCGGGGGGTCTTCGTACCCCAAGACGGGCTCCGACGGCGACGGATACTCCATGGCCGCGGCTCTGGGCCATACCATCGTCCCCCTGCGCCCGGCGCTGGTGCCGCTGATCGTCACCGACGTATCACTGGCCAAGTCCATGCAGGGCGTGAGTCTGCGCAACGTGCGACTGACGGCCTTCTCCGTGCCCAGGGAAGACATCGACGTTTCGGCCACGCCCGCCGCCGATTGTGGACGAGGCATCGCCGGTAAGAAGCCGCGCGGGCCGGTGATCGAGAGCCGCATGGGGGAGATGATGCTGACCCACTTCGGAATCGGGGGGCCGGTGACGCTACTGATGAGCCTGGCCATCGTGGATGCCCTGCAGGAGGGGCCGGTGAGCGTCTCCATCGACCTGAAACCCGCTGTGCCCACGGCTGAGTTGAGAAGCCGGCTGCAGCGCGAGTTTGAGCAGCACGGCAAGCGCACCTTTCGGCGCCTGCTGGCGGAGTTGTTGCCTCAGAAGATGATCGAGCCGTATATCGAGCTATCGGGGATCCCCGGCGACCGGCTGGGGCATCAGATCCGCGGCGAGGAGCGGGACAGGCTGCTTTGGCACCTCAAGTCACTCCGCTTCGACATCCAGGGCGCGCTGCCGATAGCCGCGGCAATCGTCACGGCGGGGGGAGTTTCGCTGCGGGAGGTGGACCCCAGGACCATGGAATCGCGCCTGGTGTCGGGGCTCCACCTGTGCGGTGAGGTGCTGGACATCGACGCGGATACGGGCGGCTACAACCTCCAGGCCGCCTTCTCCACGGGCTATGTGGCCGGGAGCGCCGCCGCGGAGGAAACGGCCGCGGACACGGAGGAGTGAGGTTGAGGTGCTGGCGGCCGTCGCTCGGTCATCGGCGGTCAGGGGTGGACGGCGACGAGGGGCCCTAATGCCGGCCGCCTCAGGGCTCCCGAGGCTGGGGCCGTACGACGGGGCAAAGACGAGGTCCCTCCGCGACCATCTCGCGATGGACGGAGGGACCGGGTACTGAGCGAGGCGCCGCGTCGGTGCCTACGGAGCTGCGTAGTACACGTTTTTGATGCTGCCGCCGCCGGGCTGCATCCACTTGACGTGCCCATCGAAATAGGCGTAGTTCGCGCCGCCGTTGTGCCTGTGGTACCCGGCCGGCCATGATGTGCCGGCGAGGAATGCCGGCGCATCGGCGGCGGTGTTGG
Source organism: uncultured Armatimonadia bacterium (assembly GCA_964639415.1). Taxonomy (GTDB): domain Bacteria; phylum Armatimonadota; class Zipacnadia; order Zipacnadales; family JABUFB01; genus CAYRFY01. The sequence continues at coordinate 891 of CAZXDD010000021.1, read as the reverse complement.
GTCCCATGACGACACAGTCGGAGTCTCCGTACTCGATCAGTTCAGCGGGCCAAAGGACGGAGCTGTCTTTGAGGCCCTCCCCGGGCCCCGCCACGCCCCAGTAGCCGCGGTCACCCATACTGCCGTCATAGGAGAACCAGTTCTTGCCGACCCCGGTGCGGGCCCGGAAACACCCGGCCTCCGGCGCACCGGTGGCAGAGCCGCGGTGGAACAGGGCGTCGAAGGACGCGGAGGGGCACACGAGTGCTTCCTGGTTCTTCATGTAGGGCTGCAGGAGCGTGGTCCACCAGATGCGGCCTACCGGCTCGCCGGGAGCGCCCACACCGTAGGCCCACATGGGTACGGAGCGTTCGTCAAAGTCGGATGTGTACATCTTGGAGGCCAGCGCGATCTGCTTGAGATTGGATTGGCAGGACGCCTGTCTCGCCTTCTCCCTGGCACGGGCGAAGACCGGGAACAGGATCGCTGCCAGAATAGCGATGATCGCGATCACCACGAGCAACTCAATCAAGGTGAAGCCACGTCTGTTCATGCGAACTCACCTCCGATATGGGCCCGGTCGCGGTGCCGCAAGGCGCCGACGCGACCGGTGCCGCTGGGGTGCAGGATCTCAAGGCTCGGGCACGAGGCCCGACGTGGTTCGAGCCGCGTGCACGGGCGATCTCGCCGACACAGCCCGCCGCCCGGAAGAGCAATCGCCGGTACCGACGCGACCGGCTCGCCCCGTCAGCGACGCCCCGCCGGGCGACGTGGCCATCAGTGACCGGGCCGTTCAGAACCGGAAGCCAAGGTGTCTTGGCGAATGGTCAAGCGAGGCGCCCCTGGGGCCACCATGCCCACGGGACGAGATCGGAAGAGCACACGTCTGAACTCCAGTCACCGCTCATTATC
>CAZXDD010000020.1:20326-28259 GCA_964639415.1 uncultured Armatimonadia bacterium | reverse complement strand
GACCTCACGGCAACGTCACGCGGTCTTGGAAGACCGCGGGCACGGTGGCTCTCGTAGGTGTGTGCCGACGGCCGGGGAAGCCACGGCGGGCGCCTCCTACGCCTTCCCCGCGCAGCCGCTGTCCTGCATCCAGCGGGCCACCACCTCGGCCACCGCGTCTCTTGCGGGCACAACGGCCCTGGACCACCAGATGTTGCCCCCTGCGGACTGGACTTGATCCACCAGCGTGGTCAGATACGCCCGGCTCAACTCGCTGGCTACGTTCACCTTGCAGATGCCGCCCTCGATGGCGCGGCGGAGCTGGTCTTTGGGCGTCCCCGAGCCGCCGTGGAGCACCAGCGGACAGTCCACGACCTGCCGGATCGCCGCCAGGCGGGCGAAGTCCAGCTCCGGCAGCTCTGTGTAGATGCCGTGGGCATTGCCGATGGCCAGTGCCAGAGCGTCCACCCCCGTTCTCTCCACATACTCGGCCGCCGCGGCCGGATCCGTCAGCGCCGAGTGCTCGGCCATGCCCTCCGGCGAGAGGCCGTCCGCGCGCCCCACCGCCCCCAGCTCGCCCTCCACCGATATGCCCTTCGGATGGGCCAACTCGTAGACCTGGCGGGTGAGGGCCACATTGCCCTCGAACTCAAGCTGCGAGGCGTCGATCATCACCGAGGAGAAGCCGGCCTCCACACACTCGGCGGCAAGCTCCAGGTCCGGGCCGTGGTCCAGATGCAGGCAGACGGGCACATCCACCTGCTCCGAGAGATAGCGCGCCATCTCGGCGGCCATGCGCGCCCCGACCAGAGGCATCTCCCAGGTCCCCAGCATGAGCAGGGCCGGCGAGCGCAGGTCCCGGGCGGTGTGCACGATGGCCTGCATGGTCTCGGCGTTGATGAAGGTAAACCCGGCCACGGCATAGCCGCGGCGCTGAGCGTCTTGGAGCAGCTCGGTCATGGGGACGAGGGGCATGGCAAGACTCCATTCCGGCCCGGGGCCGAAGGACGGTGGGTTGGCGGTGCTGTACGGCGGTCCGCCACAGCATACGGACAAAGCGGTGCGGGCGCAAGGGGACGCACCACCAAAGACGCCGACGTCGGCCGCCGGAGCCGGCGCCACGATGTGTGCCCGCCGAGGGGCTGCGGCCCGGGTGGCCGAGGCCCTCATGGGTCGCGCCTCGATCACCGTGAACGCACTTCCCGCCGCAGGGCCCGCGATGGCGGTCGGGGGTACGCCGTCGCCGTCCCGGCTCCGGCATTGCCCGGTCTGGGGAGCGGTCTGTGCCAACCGGTGCAGACGCACGGGTCCGCCGGGGAACCTGGAAAAAACGTGTGCATGCCGTGCCACGATGCAGTATAATGCTTAGTTAATCTCCCTGAAACAGAGAGCGCTATTGTTCCCCCAAACGCCATGTGGAGGTGACATGACATGCCGAGAACGAAGGGTTTCACGCTCATCGAGTTGCTGGTCGTCATCGCCATCATCGCCATCCTGGCGGCGATACTGTTCCCCGTGTTCGCCAGGGCCCGCGAGAAGGCACGACAGGCAAGCTGCCAATCCAACCTGAAGCAGATCGGTCTGGCCTTCGCCATGTACGTGCAGGACTACGACGAAACCTGGCCCAGTCACAGCCGCGACAACACGACCGAGAACAATGCTATTGAGTTCTCCTGGAGCGGCTGGATCAGTAACGCCCTGATCCCCTACACCAAGAATCAGCAGCTCTACCAGTGCCCTTCCGGCCCGGCCTCCGGCTTCCAGGATCCCCACAATAACTACCGGAACGTCAACTACGGCTACAACTACCTGGCCACGTATGGGCGGAAGGACGCCCAGGTGGCCAACAGCTACGCCGGTGTGTCGCGGACCATTGTGATGTACGACAGCTCCTGGTCCTGGTGTGACTGCGGGCCCAACTCGTCTTGCGGCATCGAGTCGCGCGACCTTGCCGAGTACAAGAGCGGGGGCCGGACAAACACCTGCTGGCACAACAACATGGGCAACTATCTGTTCGCCGACGGGCACGTCAAGGCCATGAACTGGGGCGGCATCACCTGGGACCAATTGGTTGGCGTCGCCGACACCGCGCACAACGGTATCTCCATCTTGACGCCGTACTAGAGGCCGTCCGGGAGTGCAGATCCGGCGGATGAGCAGAAGGGTCGCACCGGGGGTGGTGGCAGCTATTGCCGCGCTTCTTGGCGCGACCCTTCTCTGTGCCTGGGCCGATGGCCCGACGGTGCATGCCTACTTCGTCGACGCTCCCGGCTGCCCCCATTGTCTCGAGGCCGAAGAGGCGGTGGCCCAGGTTCTCGAGTCCGACCCCGGGGTGAGGGTCCGGGTGATCGACGTCCACGACCGCGAGGGATTCGAGCTGGGCGTGGCCGTGCTCACCGTGGCCGGACTGGCCCCGGGTGCCATCCCCGCGGCCCCCGCCCTGCTCATCGGCGATGACTATCTGCAGCGCGAGCAGGTCACCCCCCGACGGATCCGCGAGGTCCTGGCCAAGTACCGGGCCACGGGCACCCCAGACCTATACCGCCGAGCCGTCCAGATTCAGGACAAGGCCGCCATGGCCCTGCCCACCCGTTTCCGTCGCTGGGGCATCCTGAGCGTCATCGTGGCCGGCCTGGTGGATGGCGTCAACCCGTGTGCCTTTGCCACCCTGGTCTTCCTGCTGGCCTATCTGGGCGCCACCGGTGCTTCCGGGCGACGCCTGCTGGTTGTGGGCCTGTCTTTCGCGGCCGGCGTGTTCCTGGCTTACTTTGCCTTCGGGCTCGGCATCCTGCACGCCGCTCTGGCTCTGGAGCATTTCCCTCTCCTCCGCAGAGTGCTGTACGCCATCATCGGCGGCGGCACCCTGGTCCTGGGCATCATCAGCGTGCGCGACTACACGCGACTTCGGCGTGGCCACGAGCGCGGTGTCATCCTGCAGCTTCCCGCGGGGGTCAAGCGCCGGGCGCATGAGTGGGTACGCAGGGGCGCGGCGACGGGGGCGGCGATACCTCTGGCGGCCGTTGCCGGCGCTATCGTGTCCGCTCTTGAGATCGCCTGCACGGGGCAGGTCTACATCCCCACGATCATCTACATGGTCAGCCTCAACGAATACCGCTGGGCGGCCGTCGCCTGGCTGGTGTTGTACTGCGTGCTGTTCATCACGCCTCTACTGGTGCTGCTCGGACTGGCGCTGGCCGGTGTCTCGTCACGCAGTCTGGCCGACATGGCCCGGTCGCACGCCGCCGGCTCAAAGCTCCTGCTGGCCTGCTTCTTCGTCCTTTGCAGCCTGTACTTCTGGTCCAGGGCCGCGGGGTGGTAGGCACCAGCCTCCGCCGACGGCTGTCCCACAGTCCCCGCAACCGGCCCATCGCGCCTCCTCCCGGCTCCCCTCGTCCCGCCCCGCTGCCCCACATCGCCATGCTCCACAACATCATAATGATGTGTTAACCGGTTGTACAATCAACAGTATCCACCGAGTTATCCACAGGACAATGCCCGGTGCACCTGGGCTGCACGGGGCTCTGTGGAAAGCCGGGGGGCGTCGCTCGAGCGCCGCCAAGGCGACCCGGCCTCCCCGCCCGGGTGAGGTCGCCGGGGGTCGTCGCCCGCCTCCGTGCTCGGCGCCGCGGCACTGGCGTTGCCGGCCTCATTCGTGTAAGATGCTGGCTCATCAGCCGTCCAAGGCACCGAGGGCCGGCGGCAACGCCCGCCCGCCGACCTCCGGACCGCACTGAAGAGGTGACCGCTGCGTGAAAGGCGTACTGCTTGCCGCGGGGAAGGGCACCCGGATGCTGCCCTTGACGGAGAAACGCCCCAAGCCCCTGGTGCCCGTCCTCGACCGCCCGATCCTGGAGCATATCATCCTCGGCGCCCGTGATGCGGGCGTGGACCACTTCGGCCTCATCGTTGGGCATCTGGGAGCCATGATCGAGGACTACTTCGGCGACGGACGGGGCCTGGGCGTGCGCATCGACTACATCTGGCAACAGGAGGCCAAAGGCACCGGACACGCGGCCCTGCTGGCCGAGGAGTTCGTGGCCGGCGATGTCTTCTTCATGTCCTGGGGCGATATCATGGTCTCGCCCCGGAACTACACCGCGGTTGTGGGGGCTTTCGAGGGCGGGAAGACGGACGCCGTCTTGAGCCTCAACTGGGTGCAGGACCCCTGCAAGGGTGCGGCGGTGTACGTCAAGGACGGGCTGGTGGAGAAGATCATCGAGAAACCCGACCCCGGAACCTCCACCACCAACTACAACAATGCCGGGCTGTTTGTGTACACGGCGGAGCTCTTCGACCGGCTCCGGAGGCTGAAGCCTTCAGCGCGGGGCGAGCTGGAGCTTCCCGACGCGGTGCAGGAGATGGTGCGGGAGGGCAAGCGGATCGCGGCGGTCCCTCTGGAAGGATACTGGTCCGACGTGGCCGATCCGGCGGCGGTCATCGAGCTGAACGCCACCATGCTCGGCGATCGGTACGAGGGCGGGCTGTATGTGGGCCGCACGGCGCAGGTATCGCCAGAGGCCACGCTCGAGGCGCCCTGCTACGTGGGGCCGAGCTGCGTGGTGGAAGGCGGCGCCCACGTGGGGCCCAATGCGGTTCTCCAAAGGGGCTGCACAGTAAAAGCGGGCGCCCACTTCTCCGAGGCGGCATTGCTCACGGGGGCGCGGGTAGGAGGGAGAGCCCGTGTGCGGTACTGCCTCGTGGAAGAGGACGCCCATGTGGGGGAGGGGGAGGAATTCTTGGGAGAGAGAAGGGCCCCTCGTGTCGTCCAACCGGCTGTTTGAGAAGGTTGCGTTTGGCTTGCTGTGGGGGTCTGTCACGACCCTCCGACACCCAGAGTATCGGCAGGGCGCGCCCGGACTTTAGCCCCTATCCAAGGATTGTCAGAACTTTTGGCCATGCAAGAGCCCACCTCATTGCACGCGATGTCGGTCGGCGAGATCATCGACGGGGCCATTGGCGTCTACCGCCGAAACTTCGGCGCGTTTCTCGGTATCGCGGCGGTGGTGCAGGTGCCCCTGGTGGCGCTGCAGACGGCCGCCGCGATCCGCTTCACCAATCTGGCCCTGTACAATCAGGGCGGGGCCCTGGCGTGGACGGAACTTGCGCCTTCGGCGGGTCTGTTCCTGTCCGCCATGGTGCTGGTGATGATCCTGATGCCGTTGGGCGAGGCGGCCCTCACGATAGGGGTCTCAGAGCGGTATCTGGGCCGGGAGGTGGGCGTGGCCGGCGCGTATCGGGCGGCGATGGCCAAGTGGCCGCGGGTGCTGTGGACCAGCCTCCTGTACTGGGTGCTGGTGTACCTCTGCGCCGGCCTGGCCCTCCTGGTGCCGGCGGGGCCCTTCGTGACCCACATGCTGCTGGGCGGCGGCGCGCAGGCATTGGGAAGCCCTTTGTCGCTCCTGCTCATCATCCTCGGGGCCCTGCTGTGCGTGGGAGCCTTGGCCGTGCTGCTGTCCGTGGCGATCCGGTACATGCTGGCCCCCTCGATCGTCGTGGCTCTGGAGGGGCGGTGGGGTTTGGCGGCCATGAACCGGAGTGCCCGGCTCACCGCCGGCCACGCCTGGGGCGTGTTTGTGGTGATGGCGGTGCTCATCCTGCTGGCGGCCGTGGTGACCCTGGGGGCCTCGGCTCCGGTGCAGTTTCTCACGCTCCGTTGGGCTGAGGACACCGACAAGCTGGCAGTGGCCCAGGCGGCCTACCAGATCGTGGCCAACTCGCTCACCGTACTGCTGCGTCCCCTGTGCGTGGTGGGCGCCATACTGGTGTACTACGACCTGCGGGTGCGCAAGGAGGGCTTCGACCTGTACATGATGGCCGAGGCGCTCGGGCTGGACCTCACATCAGAACAGAGCATGCAGACAGGGGCCCGCGGCGCAGGCGGCGCCCACGACGGGAGAGGGCAATGAGCGAGGTCAAGGCGGCAGTGATCCATACCGACGGCGCCTGTCTGGGCAATCCGGGGCCTGCGGGGGCGGGTTTCGTCATCGCCGGTCAAGATGGGGAGACCCTCAGCGAGGGCAGCGTGCCCATCAGACACGGCACCAATAACATCGCCGAGTACCAGGCGGCGATCTCCGCTCTGGAGACGGCGCGGGAGCTGGGGTTGAGCCACCTGATCGTGCGCTCAGACAGCGAGCTGATGTGCAAGCAGATCTGGGGGCAGTACAAGGTCAAGAACCCCCAGTTGCAGAAGATGCATATCGCCCTGCGGGGACTGATGCAGGGCTTTGAGAAGGTCGTCTTCCAGCATGTGCCGCGCGAGCACAATGAGCGCGCCGATGCGCTGGCCGGGAAGGCCGCCCAGAAGGCGAAGCGGATGTGAAGGGCCGGCCCGGCCCGCCCCATGCGCTGCAGCGTCGGTGGGCTCCCGCGGGCCGACTTGGCCCGTCGGGCTCATCCGGGTTGGTACCGGCGAGGGGCGGAGACTTGCTCGCGCGATGGCGCCGGGAGGTGGGCGGGATCGCCGTCGACCCGCCTGCGCCGGACAGGGCGGTGAACCGTGATGGCTGCCGCGCCCAGGAGCCTTCCTCCATCCGCCAGTTGGATCATTGAGGGGCGTCTCGCCATCATGGAGATGCCCTGCCAGGCGGAGATGCGCGCCCTGCGCGCTGCGGGCATCGAGCTGGTTGTGAACCTCACCTCCAAGCCCGGCGCCACGGCGATGGCCCGGGCCTGCGGCATGGAGGGCGTCATGCTCCCGGTGGAGGACATGACCGCTCCCAGCCAGTCGCAGATCGTGCGGTTCGTCCGCCAGGTGGCGCCATACATCCGCGGGGGCAAGGCGGTGGCCGTGCACTGCATGGGCGGCCGCGGCCGCTCCGGAACCATGGCCGCCTGCTATCTGGTCAAGGCCGGCATGGAGCCGTGGGAGGCCATCGCGGAGGTGCGGCGACGGCGTCCCGGCGCCATCGAGATAGCCGAGCAGGAGACGGCCATCGTGCAGTTCGCCGATTCACTGGACCGCGGCTAGCCCCGTCGGGCCGGCGGACCGGACGACACAGCCGCGCCGCCGGCGACCACACGCACTCAACGCCCCAGGACATCTCATGCCCCATATACGCCGGGCACTAACACCGGAGGCGATTGCTAAGCTCGGCTCCATGGAGCTGCGGGCGAGGGCTCTGGTGGAGGGGCACTTCTCCGGCCGGCATCGTAGCCCCTACCGCGGCGCCAGTGTGGAGTTCGCCGACCATCGCGAGTACTCCCAGGGCGACGAGACCCGGCACATCGACTGGAAAGTCTACGGACGCCGAGACCGACTGTTCGTCAAGGAGTTCGACGCCGAGACCAACCTCAACGTCCACCTCCTGCTGGATACCAGCCGCTCCATGGACTATGGCGGCCCTGTGCGGAAGCTGGACTATGGGGCGTACCTGGCCGCGGCCATCGCCTACCTCGCCACCCGCCAGCGCGACGCCACGGCGCTGGTCCTGTTCGATACCACGGTGCGGGAGCACCTTCCTCCGCAGAGCAAGCCGGCACATCTCCAGAAGGTCTTCTCCGCTCTGGATGATGTCCGTCCGGGCGAGGACACGGACGTGTCGGCCGCCCTCGAGGCCGTGGCGCAGAGCATCAAGCGCCGTGGACTGGTGGTCCTCATCTCAGACCTTCTGGATGACACCGAGCCGCTCCTGCGTGCGCTGGGGTACTTCCGTCATCGTGGCCACGACGTGGTGGTCCTGCACGTAATGGACCGCACGGAGCTTCAGTTCGACTTCCGCGGCCCCACGGTGTTTGAGGACCTCGAGAGCAAGGAGCGCCTGTTCACCCAGCCCGAGCGCATGCGCCACGAGTACATGGAGGCCCTGCAGTCGTTCCTTGTGCAGATCAAGGATGGCTGCCGCGGCCGGCACATCGACCACGTGCTACTGGACACCACCCGTCCCTTTGATGCGGCCCTGACGGCATATCTCGGACGCAGAGCGCAGGCGAGGTGAAGCACGCAGGCGTCAGA
>CAZXDD010000020.1:6500-20226 GCA_964639415.1 uncultured Armatimonadia bacterium | reverse complement strand
CTCCCGAAGGGCCGGCTTGACTCCCGGTCGGGCACTGGCTAACCTTGTTATGCGTTCATCCTTCTTGGATGCACTGTGCGGGAACGGTGGACCTTCGCATGCCCAACGAACCTGAGCTCACCCGGCGGCGGGCGGCGATCCTGGCCGCCGTGGTGGAAGAACACGTGAAGACGGCGGCCCCCGTTGGCTCCAAGGTCGTGCAGGAGAAGCACGGCGTGGATGCCAGCACGGCCACGATTCGCAATGAGATGTGCGTGCTGGAGAGGCGGGGCTTCATCGAGCAGCCTCACACCTCGGCCGGCCGGATTCCGGCGGACAAGGGCTATCGCACCTACGTGGACGCCCTGATGGGCCGCCGCAGCCCCAGCGCCGATGAGGTGGCGTGGGTGAGGGCGCAGTACCGGCGGGTGGCCGACCGCACGCACGAGGCGATCTACCGCACCACTTCGGCGGTGCTTTCGCAGCTCACCAGCGCGCCCGCCATGGTCATGGCCGCTCCCCCCGGGCAGTCGATCATGACGGCCATCAAGCTCACGCCGGTGAGCTCTCAGGTCATTGTGTTCTCCTACGAGACCAGCACTTCGGGCGCTCACCAGTGCCTGGTCAACTCTCCCGAACCGCTGACGGCCGAGCAGGTGGCGGCGCTGTCGCAGGCCCTGGAGCGCCATTGCGTGGGCCGAGCCGCGGGAGCGCTCACCATCTGCCGGCCGCAGACCATTGAGGAGGAGATGGCTCCCCATGCCGTCCCCGTGGCACTGCTGGACGAGATCAAGCTGGCGGTGGAGCAGGACCGCGGCGAGCAGGTATACGTAGACGGCGCGGCCTACGCCCTGAACTATCCCGAGTTCCAGACCATGGAGCGTCTGCGGCCGGTGATGGAGGCCCTCGACGAGGACAAGACCGTGCGACGGTTGCTTCGACCCGCGACCCGTCGGGGGCGGATGACGGTTACCATCGGCCGGGAGCAGAACATCGGGGCCCTGAAACAGTCTTCGGTCATTGCCCGCCATTACGAGGGCCCCGGCGGCGATGCCGGAGCTCTGGGGATCATCGGCCCCACCCGCATCGACTATCAGGCGGTGATCGCCATCGTCGACTGCGTCGCCGAGCACGTGGCGCAGGCCTTCAGCAAGCTCTCGCGAGCGGAGGAGTGAGGGGCGCGCGGGCCGTCACAACTTCGACGCCTCGCATTGCCTTACCCCCTGCCCTGTGCTACAATCCGCGAGTCGTCATCACAGCGGGCCAATCCACCCCTGAGCGGGCTACCATCGGACCATGCGATTCCCCTGGAGCGAAGAGATCGCCATCGATCTGGGCAGCGCCAACACGCTGGTAAGCGTCAAGGGCGCCGGGGTCGTGGTGCGCGAACCCACCGTCATCGCCTTCGATGCCAGCGGTCGCCGTCCCGTGGCCATCGGCCTCGAGGCCAAGCGCATGCTGGAACGCGACGTCACCGGCGTGCGGGTGTGTCGCCCCGTGCGCGGAGGCGTGGTGGCCGACTTTGATGCCGCCGTCACGCTCCTGCGGGCCCTGGTCAGCCAGGCACTGGGCAAGCGCCCGCTCATCAGTCCGATGGTCACCACCTCCCACCCGAACTCCTCCACCTCGGTGGAGCAGCGCGCCCTCGTGCAGGTGGTGCGGGCGGCCGGCGGCGGCGAGGTGCTCACCGTCCAGCGCGCCCTGGCCACGGCCCTCGGAGCCGGCATGCCCGTCGATGGCGATGTGAGTCGGATGGTCATCGACATGGGGGCGGGGGTCACCAATGTGGGCGTCATCGCCATGGGCATGACCACTGCGGGGGTGTCCGTCCGGCACGGCGGAGATGATCTGGACGAGATGATCCGTCGCGCCGTTCGCCGCGCCCAGGGCATCCGTATCAGCCCGGCTTCCGCCGAGCAGGTCAAGCTGCGCGTCGGCACCCTGCTGGAGCACGAGGAGCATGAGTCCATGCGGGTCGACGGCGTCGCCGCCGATGGCGAGAAGGGCATGAGCCTGGACATCCCGCTCACCGGCGTGCCCGAGCTGCTCATGCGCGGTCTGGCGCGAGCGATGTCGGAGATCATGTGGCTGCTGGAGGACCTACCTCCTCAGGCCCAGACGGAGATCGCCGCCAATGGCGCGATCCTCACCGGCGGAGGCGCGCTGCTCGGCGGCGTGGACGCCTATCTGGCCGAGCGCCTGGGCATCCCCGTTGCCGTGGCCACCGACCCTATGTCCTGCACGATTCTAGGGCTGGAATCGATCCTAAATGCCCCGCAGGCCGTCTCGCTGGACGGGCGCCGTTTCCGAGCCTAGAAGGCCGGCCGGAAAGCCGTTCACAGCCCCGTAGGTCGGGCTTTCCAGCCCGACTCGGCGGGTTCGTGACCCGCCGAAATGGGTTCTCGGCCGCACCTCTGGCGCTTCGGCCGCGAAGACCGCGCCGATGGTTCTCTGAGTACACACAGCGGCCCGCCGACGCCATGATGCCCCTGATCCTCCTGCCCTCCGCACCTGCACAACCCCTCCGCATCACACGCGACGCGCATCTTCACCCGGGGCCTTTGGCCTCCACTCACGCATAGAAGGAGAACCACATGCCAGCCATCAAGCTGTCGGCCTGCATCGAGATGATCTTCAACGACACACCCGAGTTCTGCGACCGCATCGACCGCGCCGCCGAGACCGGTCTTGCCGGCTTCGAGTTCTGGGGCTGGCGCAACAAGGACCTCCCGGCCATCAAGGAGCGCGCCGCCAGGTGCGGGATCCCCCTGGCCTGCTTCAGCCTCGACGCGAAGGGCCCCATGGTCGACCCGGACAACACCGCCGCCTGGATCGAGTCGGCCAGGGAAGGCATCGCCAAGGCCGTCGGAATGGGCTGCCCGACGCTGATCGCCACGACCGGCAATGAGCTGGATATCCCCAGGGAACAGCAGCACGCCGCCATCGTCGCCTGCTTCAAGGGTATCGCCCCCGTGGCTCAGGACGCCGGCATCACCATCGTGCTGGAGCCGCTGAACATCGCCGTCGACCACGGTGGGTACTACCTTTCCACCTCCGATGAGGGCTTCGAGATCCTCAATGAGGTCGCCGGCCCGGCAATTCGGTTGCTCTACGACATCTACCACCAGCAAGTCACCGAGGGCAACCTGATCCAGACGATCACCCAGAACGTCGGGCTCATCGGCCACTTCCACATGGCCGACGTGCCGGGCCGCCACCAGCCGGGCACGGGGGAGATCAACTACACCAACGTGTTCTCGGCCATTGCCGCCACGGACTATGCCGGGTTCGTGGGCATGGAGTTCGCACCCATCGGCTGCCACAAGGAAGCAGTCAAGGCCACCCAGGCTTGCACCGGCGAGTAGTTCGCACAGCAGCGCGCCGCTGCAGAGGCCGCCCGCCGGGCCACCGGAGGGCCGGACGAGGCCCGGGGCTCGCGTCCGGCCCTCTGCTTTGCCGGGCGCCCGCAGGAAGGTGCCCCCAACCCCGCGGCGAACACTGCCCGCTGTGCCGGAAGGCCCGATACCCACCTGCCGGCGACCCCGCCCGTTCCCGGGCACTTGAACGAAAGGGGACACCCTACCTTGGCCAAGAAGCAAGTGAACTGCGGCATCATCGGCTATGGCGGCGCCTTCAACATGGGGCTGCATCACTCCAACTCCATCAACCAGGTGGAGGGCATGCAGGTCGTGGCCGTCTGCGATGTGGACAAGAAGCGCACCGCCCAGGCCGAGCAGGACCTGCCCGGGATTGTCGCCTACAATGACCTCAAGAACCTGCTCAAGGACGACGCCGTCGACCTATGCGTGGTCATCCTGCCCCACAACCTGCACGCCAAGATCGCCATTGAGTGCTCCCGGGCGGGCAAGCACGTGGTTGTCGAAAAGCCCATGTGCGTAACCACAAAGGAAGCCACCGCCATGATCGAGGCGGCCAAGAAGGCCGACAAGGTCCTCACCGTCTTCCACAACAGGCGGCATGACGGCGACTTCAAGGCCCTGCGCGATGCGGTGAGAAGCGGCATCATCGGCGACGTGTTCCATGTGGAGATGTTCATGGGCAACCACAGCCGTCCCGGGGACTGGTGGCGGTCTGATAAGGAGATCTCCGGCGGGGCGTTCTTCGACTGGGGCGCCCACTGCCTGGACTGGCTCTTGCACATCATCGACCAGAAGCTGGACTACGTCACCGGGCACTTCCACAAGCTGGTCTGGGACCACGTGACCAATGAGGACCAGGTGGAGGCCTCGATCCGCTTCCAGGGAGGCGCCGTGGCCAACATCCAGATGTCCAGTATCGCCGCCGCCGGCAAGCCCCGTTGGCGCGTATTGGGCACCAGGGGCGCCATCGTCGACGCCGGGGGGCAGTTCACCCTCCACAGCTTCGTGGACGGGATCCCGGTGCAGGGCACCATCAAGTACGCCGAGTCCGACTGGCATGCCTACTATCGCGATCTTGGCGACCACCTCCTGCGCGGCGGAGAGCTGGACGTCAAGCCCGAGCAGGCCCGGCGCGTGATCGCGATCATGGACTGCGCAGAGAAGTCGCACCTCACCGGCAAGACGGTGAAGGTACCGTTCGAGGAATAGGAAACAGGTGACAGGAACGGCGGGGTTGACGGCGGGGGTGACGGCGGGGGTGACGGCGGGGGTTTCGGCGGGGGCAACGGCGGGGGCAACGGCGGGGACGGCAACGACAGGGACGGCAACGGCGGGGGCAACGGCGGGGACGATGGCGGCGGGGTGGGAGGACGGCCCCCTGGACGAGCCACGGCGCTCGGCGGGCCTGCGGGTTCGCGCCTCGTCGCCCCCGGCCAAACACATCCGATGAGGCACCATCTATGAGCATGACATCAGGCTTGATGGTCACCAGACCGCTGGAGCAGTGGGACGGCAAGGCCCTTGGCCTCTCTGACTACCTGAAGCTGGTCAAGGGATGGGGCACCGAGACGCTGGACATCTTCGAGCCCTTCTTCGAGGTCTGCCCGCCCGCGGAGCTGCGCACCGCCCTGTCCGACCACGGCCTGCGCTGCGCCTGCTGCTACGCCGCGGCCGACCTCGTCGCCATCGGGGCAGAGGCCGAGGCCAGGGGCGATGACGCTATCAAGCTCGGCATCGAGAACGCCGCAGCCGTGGGGGCGCCGCTATTGTTCACCTATGGCAGCCAGCACGGTCACGCCGGTGAGGAGAACTTCCAGCGCTACATCGGGCGTCTCGGCGATTTGCTCCCGCTGTTCCAGGGCACCGGCATTACCTTCGTCGTCGAGAACGCCGGCGCTCTGATGCACAGGCCTCAGGACATGCACCGCATGATGGAGGTCCTGGCCCTCGGCGGCTTGAGGCTGTGCCAGGATACCGGTAACTTCTACCTGTGGGAGCAGGACGAGGTCGCCGCCGTCGCGCTGCTTGCCGACTGGACGGTGCACTTCCATGTGAAGGACTACGTGGATCGGCACCGGAAGGCGCCGCTGAGCCCCGGGGCCACGGACGTGAACCTCGGCGAGGGCGCGGTGCGCCACTCGCCCGTCCTCGAGGCACTGCGGCAGGCCGGCTACGAGGGCGTACTGGCGTTGGAGCCCCATACGGCCCAGGCCATCGCGCCCGGGCTGCAGACGCTGAACCGGTGGATCGCGGGGACGTAGAGCGCGCAACGGCCCCAATAGCAACGAAGGAGCGACGGTCCCCTTGCCCGCCCCGCTTCGCCTTCCGTCTCCCCGGATAGTGGGGGGTCCGGAGACGAGATCCGGGGTCGCGCTTTCCCTCGCACGCTGCCGGAGCAATGACACGGAGGTGTCACGATGGCCCAGTTCACACGACTGGAGACGCTTGACGCGATACTGAAGGACGGCCTGGTGCCGGTCTTCTACAACAAGGATATCGAGACTACGGTGAGGATCGCCGAGGCCTGCGCGGCCGGCGGCTGCCGCTGTCTGGAGTTCACCAACCGCGGTGATTTCGCCTACGAGGTCTTCGCGCAACTGGTCAAGCACTGCCGCGAGCACCTGCCACAGGTCATCTGTGGCGTGGGTTCGGTGGTAGACCCGGGCACGGCGGCGCTGTACATGGCCAATGGCGCCAACTTCGTGGTGGGCCCGATCCTCAACCCCGAAGTGGCCAGGGTCTGCAACCGCCGCAAGGTACCCTACTCCCCCGGCTGCGGCAGTGCCAGCGAGATATCCCAGGCCGAGGAGCTGGGCGTGGAGATCGTCAAGGTCTTCCCCGGTGGCGAGGTGGGAGGGCCCGCCTTCGTCCAGGCCGTGCTCGGCCCCACGCCCTGGACGCGGATCATGCCCACCGGCGGCGTGGACGCCACCGAGGAGAGCGTGACCGCATGGATCAAGGCGGGCGCCGGTGCCCTGGGCATCGGCAGCAAGCTGGTCACCAAGGACCTCGTCGCATCCGGAGACTTCGACGGCATCACCCGCAAGGTGGAGCAGGTGCTGTGGTGGATCAAGAAGGCCCGCGGAGTGCCCCTGTTCCTGGGCATCGAGCATCCCGGCCTGTACCCGGACGAGCCCGATGGCGGCCAGGGGATGGCCGACTGGTATGCCGACACCTTCGGGTTCTCCGCCAGGGTGGGCAACAGCTCCATCTTCGTCTCCGGCACCGGACCGGGGCGCCTGGAGATCATGAAGCAGCCCTCTCAGCCCAAGACCCATGTGGCCGTGCGCGTCTCCAACTACGAGGAGGCTCGGGCGGCGCTGGTGGCAAAGGGCCTGCAGTTTGAGGAGGAGAGCGAGAAGGGCGGGGTGAAGGCCGGTTATCTCACCACCCCGGACCCCGCGGGGCACCGCGTGCATCTTCTCTACAACCCGAACCTGTAGTACAGGCGGGTAGAGACAAGCCGCGAAGTGACGTCCGGAGGCATGGAGCAAATGACGGGGCCGAGGTCGCGGCCGGTTGCGGCGACTTCGGCCCCGTCTGTTTGTTGAGCCGGTTGATCCGCGGCCCGGTCCGACACGGCTCCACTACGAGCCGCTGCCGGAGGCGGCCTCATCCTCGCAGCCCGCACAGGCCCCGGGCGACGCCGCTGCCGCAGACTCCGGGGCCGACCCCGGAACGCACCGGGCCACATCGCGATCGCGGACAAAGCGTGCCACCAGCATGGAGCAGACGATGAGCAGCCCCCCCATCACGGCGAAGGGCCAGCGGAAGCCCAGGGCCGAGCTCAGCGCCGCACCCGCCAGCGGCCCCAGCGCCATCCCCAGAGACGATGCCGACTGGCACGTGCCGTAGGCGCGGCCGTAGATCTCCTGCGGAACCGTGGTCCCGATGATCGCGTTCATCGCCGGAGACGTCCCACCTCCGGCCAGGCCCGTCCCCACGCGGAGGGTGAACAGTTGGCCCACGTTCTGCGCCAGACTGTGCAGGGCGGCGAACACCCCGGAGCACAGGGTGGTGGTCATCAGCACACGGCGATGGCCCAACCGATCGCTCAATCTCCCCATGAGCAGAGCCCCGACGCCGGCGGCCAGGCCGGTGACGCCCAGCAGAAGGCCGGTGATGCTGGCCGGCTTGTACCCCACGGCGACCTTCTCCACGAACAGTGGGAAGATCGGCGAGACGAACGTGCTGGAGAAGCTGATGAAGAAGAAGACGCTGAGGATGGCCACCAGGCCCGAGGCCCCGAAGGCCTTGCGCAGGCCCCGCCGGGCGGCCGTGCCCGCCGGCAGACGCTGGAAATGCTCCCTGACGCCGAACAGGACGATCAGACCGCCTACCAGGAGCAACAGCCCCGAGAAGTGGAAGGGCAGGCGGTAGCCGTAGTGGTCGGCGATCATGCCTCCGACCCAGGGCCCCAGACAGCTACCCGACACGATGGCCGTCTGCATCAGGCCGAGACTGAAGGCCAGGTGCTTGCGGGGGGTGATACTCGAGACCAGCGTCGTCGAGGCCACGACGGTCCCGGTGAAGCAGCCCTGCAGGGCGCGCATGAACACGAGCTGGTACACGTTGGTGACGAAGCCCATGGTGAACAGAATCACCGCGCCCCCGAACATGGCGCGTTCCACCATGATCTTGCGGCCGTACCGGTCGGACAGGGTACCCCAGATGGGAGAAAAGATGGTGAGCATCAGCCCGGCGGCGGTGAGTGCCACGCCGGTCCACCAGGAGACAAGGGCATCGCCCCGGACCCCCAGGTCGCGGATGAAGAACGGCATGAAGGGCATGCACAGCGAGAAGGCCATGATGCTGAACAACTGGGCGACCCAACTGGCGTATAGCGTTGCCTTCCAGCCGGGCCGCCCGTCGGCAACCTCTGCGGGCGTCTCCGTCGCGGGCAGTGACACGTCGATCCATCCCTTTTCGGCCTGTCCGGCGCGCTGCGGCGACGACCTGCCGGACATGGCTCCGCGGCACAAGGTACGGCTCTGCGCGCGGTGGCGGCGGATTTCCGGCACCACGCAGTCGGGCCGCCGCCTCCGCGGGCACCGTATGAGTCTACCTCCCCCGCCCCGCCAAGTCCAGCCCCGAGCCGGCGCGAGGCGCGCCCGCACGGTTCAGAGGGGTCCGGGTGGCATCGGGGCGAAGATACGGGTGCCACTCGCGCTCCCAAGACGGTGGCGCGAGTGGCGAAGAGGGGAGAAGACGGCCGGGCGAACCCGCCGGCTGAAGGCCGGAGACCTTCGCGGCCGCCCGCCTATCCCTGGCTGAGGGGCTGCCAGAGCGGTTCGTCCTCCGGCTTGGCCTGCACCACCTGCACGGAGATCTTGCCGTTGCGGATGCCGGGACGCACCATGAACTTCTCGTGCTGCGCGATGCGGAAGGACAGCGCGTCCTCGCGCGAGATGCCCAGGTCGATGACATCTCCGGGCTTGAGGGCCTGCAGGTCACGGACGGTGGTCTTCCAGGTGGCCAGACGCACGCTGGCCGTGACCGGGGCGGTGCGCACCCGGGCCGTGCTCACGGCGCCGGACAGTGCCCGGCCCTTCCTGGACCTCGGGTCGGGCAGGCGGGCCAGGCGAATGGGGATGTAGACATCGAAGCGCCCACTGAGCCGGCCGCCGGACAGCTCGAAGGTCAGGCGAACCCACTCGCTGGGCTCCGGGCCTGTCTGCCCGGGCACGGCCTTGACGCAGCGCCACGGGGCCGGGGAGGCGATCTTCAGGGGCCACACCGCCGCCCACACGTTGTACATCTCCTCGCACAGGTGGGACAACAGAGCGCTCTCGAGTTTCGTCACCGCGCTGGTGCTCGGGCGCTCCACGGGCTCCGCGGAGCCGACCATCATGTCTACCAGGGCGCAGGCCAGGTCCCAGTCCAGGTTCCAGATGGGGGCGTGGGCCTCGTCCATGCCTTCGGGAACGACCCACAGCGAAGGGGCGGTCCTGTCGTCGCCGGCCGGGAACTCCACTTGCCCGGCGAACCACAGATGGGCGTTGAAGCGCTGGCCGATGTACTCGGTCAGCAGCGGTCCCAGGGCCTTGGCGAAACGGCCGCTGGCGACACGCAGGCCTTTGACCTCCCAGGGGCGCAGCCCCGGGGGCTTGGTGAGATCGTACGGGGCCACGGACACCCTGGAGAAGGTCGGCCCGAAACCCGCGCGCGGTGTCTCCCGCCGCAGGCTGCCGCCGCGCTGCCTGGTGTCTCGCCGCCCGGCCGTGAAGTCATACGCCGGCATGGGCATCAACCTACCATGTCCGCGACAGGGATGAGCACGCCCCTGGATACCGCGTCTGAGACCGGCCGCACCGCCGGAGCCAGGGGAAGCGGAATCGCAGGTGTATCGGGTTGCACAGGATCATCGGCAGCGGGCGAGGCGCCGTGCCAGGCCACCAACTCCAACTCGCGAATCACATCCTCGGCCAGCTCGGGGTTCTTGACCCTCAGGGCGGCCAGGGACTCGCGCAGGACGTCCTCGCTGGCCACGGAGAGAGCGCGCACGACGGTCCGCACCCCACTGCGTCTCCGCCCCGCCTCGGCCTGCAGCGACGACACCTGCTCACACAGCGCCTCGCTCAGGCAGGACACCACTCCCGGACAGGGCCGCCCGAGGTCGGCGATGGCCAGTGCCACCTCGTGCCGCGTAGCGGCGGGAAGGGAGCTCAGCAGGGCCTGGGAGGCATCGGGGGGAGCCAGGGTCGCGACCAGGGCGATGATGGCGGGGTTCTCGCCACCGAGTGCGCGAGCGAGCACGGCACCGTCCACACCGTCCAGGAAGGCGAAGGGCGGCGGTGGCTCCGGGGGCTGGTCGACGGAGGGCTGCTGGACCACCGCACGGTCGGCGCGCCGGCGCGGTGCGGCAGTCCGCGGCTGCTCGGGGGTGGACTGCGGGTCGGCCTCACGGACGGAGGCCGTGAAGGACGCCAGGAGCCGGCGGCGCTCCTCGGACGACAGGTGCGCCCCCTGCTCGGCGACCCTGCTCAGTGCGAGACGCTCTTCGGGTCCCAGAGAGCCGCTGAGGCGGCTGAGGGCATCCGGACCTAGAGCGGAGATGATCGCCGCGGCCCTGCTGGCGCTGCTCTTGCGGTCTGCTGTTGCGGGATTCATGCCGGTAGACACCCATTGCTGGCAATGCAGCGAGTGCCTCCGGGGCCTCGCTGTGTCTACCCGGCAAACTGCAATTGCGGTGCCATGATCGCCGGCGCCTTCTTGACCGTCTCCACAGCGCGCAGCAACAGATCCACCGAGAACGGCTTGGGCAGAAAGCCGGAAGCGCCGGACCGCATGGCGGCCAGGCGGGCACCGTCATCCAGTAGCCCCGTGACCACAACCACCCGGGCGTCCGAGTCCAGACGGCGGATGCCCTGCATGGCGCTGATCCCGTCCAGATCGGGGAGTACGAGGTCCATCAGCACCACATCGGGGCGCACCTCGTCATACAGGTCCAGGGCCGAGGAGCCGTCGGCGGCGGTGTGCACCCGGTAGCCCTCGGCCTCCAGAACGTCGGCCATCGTCAGTTGCATGTACCACGAATCATCAACGACCAGCGCCGTCGGGCGCGTCTGTCCACTGCTGTGAGCCATGGCTCAGTCACCTGCCAGTTGCCGGCGTGACCGCTCTTGTGAGTCTTTGTATCGGCAGTCGGGGCCCGCCGTTGAGGTCCCTACAGCCCCTTTTGCCAGCAAGCGGCGTGCCGTCGGCAAACCTGGAGCAAAAAACATGTAAAGCAGCCCCCCCTTGGTGCCGATATGCCTGTTGTAGCTCGGTGTCACCTGACACTCCGTGAACCGCCACGCGGCACGATGGCGTCCCTCGCACCCTCACCGCAGGACCCATCGCCCGACAGGCCCGACCCCCTGACGCACACACCGCACTCTCTCTTCGACCTGGGGGACCTCTGAACACAGCAGCGTCCGCGCCGCGCATGGGCTCCATGCACAGCGCGGGAGGCATTTGGCCGCTGCCCCACGGAGAGAAAGCATGCTCGAACTCAGGCATGACGTAAAGGTCTCTACTCAGGTCAGCGTTCTACCCCAGATCGTGGCCCGAGCTTCGCTCCTGGAGCTCAGTCAGGAAGAGCTGGAGCACCACGTTCGCGAGAAGGTTGATGAGAATCCCGTCCTCGAGCTGACCCGCATCCCCAGCCGTGGCTCCTCCGCGATGTCTTCACAGCCGATGGGTGCGGCTCCGGACGAGGCCCTGGCACGCCTGCCGGCACCGACTTCGCTGCGCGACGACCTGCTGTGGCAGTTGCGGCTCACGTGCGGCAAGGAGCTGCTCAGCGTCGCCCAGTACATCATCGAGAACCTCGACGAGCGCGGCTACCTGGCCGTGCATCCCTTCGAGATCGCCGACGATCTGGCGGTGCCCGAGCGAGTAGTGGAGGAGGCGCTGGAGGTTGTCCATGAGCTGGAGCCCCGCGGAGTGGGCGCCAGAGACCTGGCCGAGTGCCTCCTGATCCAGGTCAACGGGATGAGGTCCAGCGAGGTGCCCGAGGGCATGGTAGAGTTCCTCGAGGGCGAGTTCGCCGAGCTGGTGCGGGCCAACGACCTCAAGGGCCTCGCCTCACCCCAGACACCGGGTGCCACCACCTACCTGGCCTTCATCCGCGATCAGCTCTATCCGTACCCCCAGGACGCCTATCGCCCGCCGTACCCGACCCCGAACGACGAGTTGCCGGCGCACCCGCCGGACGTGGTGGTGGGTCGAGATGACACCCGGTTCATCGTCAACGTCCCGCTCAGCGAGCGACTGGCGCTGCGCGTGGACGGCGCCTACGAATCCCTGGCACGCAGCATGGATGCCGGCACCTACCAGGGCGACTCCGCGACCATCAAACGTCTCCTGGTGCAGGCCAAGGAGCTCATCGCCAACATCACCCACCGTCACACGGTGATGTCCGAGGTGGCCGCGGCGATCATCGAGGAGCAGATGGGCTTCTTCGAGCACGGCCCCGGCGCCCTGAAGCCGTGCACCAAGAAGGAGCTCGCCCAGAAGCTGGAGATGCACGAGTCCACCGTCTGCCGGGCCACGCGGGGCAAGTCGATGATGCTGCCGGACGGCGAGGTCGTGCCCTTCGATGTGTTCTTCGAGGACGCCCTGCCGATCAAGGTGGCACTCGCCGGGATCATCTCCCGGGAGTCCACCGACAAGCCGCTCACCGACTGCGAGCTGGCCGACGAACTGGAGAAGGTAGGCTATCCGGTGGCCCGGCGCACGGTGAGCAAGTACCGTGCCTCGCTGGGGATACCCACGGCCTCCAGGCGGCGCAGCTAGCCCGTCGCAGACAGTCCCCCACATCCCCTGTCGACGCGCCCGGACGTAGGGCGCGCCGACCTCCCACAACGCGCGCGGTCCCTACCCGGACCGCGCGCATTCGTTACACCGGATGGCACAGCGAACCCACCCCTGGCATGCCAATTGCATTGCACCTCACGAGGGTGCGAGAAAGCCGTATTCGCACGGTTGGCCACGAGCACAGAGCACCGGTGAGGTGGTGGATTCACCACCTCAAGAGCGGGGTTTGCGTCCCGAGCCGGCACGGCCATTGCAGGTATCGGCCGTCGGCGAGCCCCACCCACCACGCACCGAACCGAGGAGTGCAGCGCATGTTCCGAGAGACATCCATCGCGGCGGCGGAGAAGGCCATGTCCGGCCTGGGCACTCGCATGCAGGCCGTGGCGGCGAACATCGCCAATGCGGAGACGCCCGGGTACAGGCCGCGCGAGGTGGAGTTCGAGGCCGCCCTGCGCGAGGCCATTGACAGGGAGCGCGGCTCGCGAGCGCCGAGCACCTCGCGGCCCATTGAGAATGCGTCCGTCCAGGTGCGAAGACAGGCGGTGGCTCCCGGCGCGGACATCACCATCCAACTGGAGACGCAGATGACGGAGCTGGCGCGCACCAACGGCCACCACGAGGCACTCACTCGTGTCCTGGGCAAGCACTTCAGAATGCTGCGCTCCGTGATCTCGGGAGGTAGCCAGTCGTGAGCATGTTCCGCACGATGAACATCAGTGCTTCGGGCCTCCAGGCCGGGCGTGTGCGCATGGAGGTCATCGCTCAGAACATTGCCAACGCAGAGACGGACCTGGAGGGGGCCACGCCCTACCGGCGCAAGGAAGTCGTGATGGTGGCCCAGCCGTGGACGGGCCGCGTCGGCGCGGGCTCGCGGCGCACGGCGGTGGATGGCGGGGTTCAGGTGCTGCGCGTCCAGGAGGATCAGAACCCTCCCCAGCTAGTGTACCGCCCCGGAGATCCGGCCGCAAACGCACAGGGGTACGTCAGGCTGCCCAGCGTGAACCTGCCCATGGAGATGGTGGACATGGTGGCGGCCACCCGCGCCTACGAGGCCAACGCGGCGGCGC
>CAZXDD010000020.1:0-6490 GCA_964639415.1 uncultured Armatimonadia bacterium | reverse complement strand
ACGATCAACGCCCGGACGGGGGTCCTGCAGAGCAACGCGGCGGCGCTCAAGGCGGGACGCGATATGGGCAAGCGCACGCTGGATATCATGCGATAGGGATCGGCCTCAGACAACGGTTTCCCGCGTCCAGGGATTTCAACGACCCGGCAGGTGACACGCCATGCGCATAAAGTCAGATAATCTCAACGTCTTCCAGCCGCTCCCGGTCGCCCCTGAGCGACCCGATCCGCCTGCCGCCCCGGTGGTTGCGCCGCAGGAGGCCGGCAAGTCATTCATGACCCGGCTGGCCGATGCCGTGCGCGAGGTCAACACCATGCAGGGGCAGGCGGCCGAGCAGACAGAGCTGCTGGCCACCGGCGAGGCCGAGAGCCTGCAAGACGTGGTGATCGCGGTGGAGAAGGCCGACCTGGCGCTCCAGTTGACCGTGCAGGTCACCCAGAAGGCCGTGGAGGCCTACAAGGAGATCAGCCGGATGCAGATCTAGGCGGGCGTTCCCGCAACGACGGGCCGAGAAACCGCCGGTCACGGAGCGCGCATGCTCCGTGCCGCGGGGCCGGGGCGCGACCGCGATGAGACCATCGCAGCACAACACACGCGTATCCAACCCAAGGACTGCATTCACCCCCAATGCCTGAACAGCTACGCACAGCGTGGGACAACCTAGACGCCCGGCAGAGGCTCACACTGGCCATTGCCGCGGCCGTGACTCTCGCCGGCCTGATACTGGTGGCGGTGTGGTCGGCCAGGCCCGAATACCGGGTTCTGTACAGTGGCCTGTCCTCCGAGGACGCGGGCGCCGTGGTCGAGGAGCTGCGCTCGGAGAAGGTCCCGTACCGCCTGGCACGGGGAGGGACCTCCGTCGAGGTCCCAGAGGGCACTCTGTATGAGACGCGCCTGAGCATGGCCGGCAAGGGCCTCCCGTCAGGTGCCGGAGGCGGGGGATTCGAGCTGTTTGACAAGAACAGCCTCCCCGGCACCGATTTCGACAACTGGGTGCTGTGGCAGCGGGCACTACAGGGCGAGTTGGCCAGAACCATCTCGGCCCTGGACGAGGTCGGCTCCGCCCGCGTCCATCTGAACCTGCCCCGGGAATCCCTGTACGACGATCCGGTGCCCCCCTCGGCCTCGGTTCTGCTCGACCTGAGACCCACCGGCGGCCTGGGCGACAGGCAAGTGCGCGGTATCGCCTATATGGTCTCCAGCGCCGTGGAGAAGCTGAAGCCCGAGAACGTCACCATCTGCGATACCTTCGGTAATGTGCTCTACGGCTCCGGCGGCGGCGCCGATGGACCGGACACGGCCTTCGCTACGGCCAAAGCCTACAGCGAGGCCCTCACACGCCGCCTGCAAAGCATGCTGGACGCCATGTTCGGCACGCACTACACCATCGTGCGCGCCCAGGTGGACGTGAACATGGACGCCGAAGAGACCAACGAGGAGCAGGTGGAGCCTGTGGGCGAAGGGCCCAACAGCCTGATCAGCCGCGAGCACACCAGCGAGGAGATCTACAACAGCAACGGTGCCGGCGAGGGAGGCACCACCGGCGTGCCGTCCAACGTGATGGGGGCCGAGAGAGCGGCGGGGCAGGACGGCAACGGCGCATATCAGGCCAAGGAGGAGACCCGCGAGTACGAGGTCTCCAAGCGGGTGGTGCGCCGCACCAACAAGCCGGGCAAGATCATGCGGATCTCCGTGGCGGCGGTAGTGGACGAATCCCTGGCCGCCCAGGGGATCGATCGGGTGCGCGACGTCCTGCAGGCGGCGGCGGGTGTCGACCTCTCCCGGGGCGACTCCATCGTCGTGCGTCCCTTGAAGCTGCGCTCAGCGGAACTGGCGGCAGAGGAGGAGAAGGACGCCAAACTGGCCCAGGTGGCCCAGCAGCGGCAGGACACCGTCAACAACCTGCTGCGCAAGGGCGTCCCGATCGTCGTCATCGTCATTCTACTGGCCGTCCTGCTCCGCACCGCGGGCGCCATGCGCCGCACACAGCCGGCTTCAGAGCAAGAGCAGCAGGTGTGGGCCGAAGGCGACATGGACATGGGCGAGATGGAGATGGGTGGCGAGGCCACCGAGGAGTACGGCGAAGACTACGACGGCGGCCCCTTCATGGTCCCACCCGACGAGCGCGAGGAGGAGATCCTCGTGGAGGAACTCCGTCGCATCGCTCGCGAGCAGCCTGAGGTGCTGGCCGAGGAGTTGCGCAACCTGGTGAACGGGGCGGATGACAGATGAGTAGACGCCGCGGCCCCCAGGGATCGCCCCCGGATGACCTGCCGCTATGGGAGAGCGACCTCCCCGTACTGCTTGAGAGCCAGGGCGAGGATGATGCCACGCCGGCGGTGCACCTCTACAGCGAGTTCGAGCAGCAGGACGACGGGACCGAGGTGTCCGCCGACGGCTACCTGTTGCAGGATCTCACCGCGGATGCCTCCGCCGACGAGACCGCCGACCTGTACGATCTCGGGCCGGAGCAACCTGACGACGAAGACCAGATGCTCCCCCTGGAGGACGCCGACCCTGTCCGGCCCTCGGCCGCCCAACGGCCACGACAGGCCGAGCCTTCGCTGGAGGCCCAGCGCCTCCGCGAGCAGATGCTGGCCGACGCCTCCGAGGAGGCCGCCCGCATCATCGCCCTGGCTCAGGAACAGGCGGTGCTCATCGCCCAGAGCGCCCATCGCGACGCGGTGGCGGCCGTGGCCTCGGAGCAGGTCGGTGCCTTCCGGTCCGTGATGCGGGCGATCCACGCCGACATCTCCGAGCAGTTTCAGGCCAGGTGGAGCGAACTGGAGATGGAGGCCGCCAAGCTCTGCGTGGAGTTCGCCGAGAACGTCATCTACCGCAAGATCGCCGATGACGACACCGTGGTCCTGGACACAGTCCGCGAAGGGCTCAAGAAGATGATCGACGTCAAGGGCATCGCCGTCCACGTCAGTCCCGCCGCGGTGCAGGTGCTGGAAAATGCCCGGGAGACGCTGGCCAGGGAGATCCCCAACGCGATCTCCATTCAGTTGACACCCGACGAGTCCGTGAGCCCCGGCGGCGCGGTTCTGCGTGGCGCCGCCGGAGAGGTGGATCTACAGATCGAGAAGCAGGTGGCCAGGCTCAAGCAGGCCGCCGAGACAGCGATCGCCGCCGAATCGCGGCGGGAGGTCCCCCAGTGACCGTCCTTTCACGCATCAGAGCGGCCGTTCGCGAAGTGCCACGGGCCAATGCTACGGGCAAGGTGGCCAGATCGGTGGGCCTGCTCCTGGAGTCCCTGGGGCCTCCGGCGCGGATCGGTGAGAAGTGTGTGGTGCATTCCACTTCCGGCCGCCCACCCATCGTCTGTGAGGTCGTGGGCTTCACCGGCGAACGCCTCCTGCTGATGCCCTTTGAGGAAGTACACGACGTGGGAGCCGGCAGCGTAGTGGAGGTCGTCGGAGGCCAGATGACCGTCCCCGTGGCCGACCAGATGCTGGGCCGGATCCTGGACGGTCTGGGGCAGCCCATCGACGGCATGGCCCCCATCACGGCCGAGGCACACTACCCCGTCAACGCCGATCCCCCTCCCGCCCTGTCACGCCGCAAGATCAGCCAGCCTCTGCCCCTGGGTGTCCGGGCCCTGGATGCCCTCATCACCTGTGGTGTCGGGCAGCGCATGGGCATCTTCGCCGGGCCCGGGGTGGGTAAGAGCTCGTTGCTGGGCATGATCGCCCGCAACACCACGGCCGACATCAACGTGATCGCGCTCATCGGTGAGCGTGGCCGCGAAGTGGGCGAGTTCGTCGAGCGCGATCTGGGCCCCGAGGGCCTCAAGCGCTCGGTGGTGGTCTGCGCCACCAGCGACCAGCCCCCGGTCCTGCGCATGCGCGGTGCCCAGGTGGCCACGGCCATCGCCGAGTTCTTCCGCGACCGAGGCCACAACGTGCTGCTGATGATGGACTCGGTGACACGGTTCGCCTGGGCACAGCGCGAGGTCGGCCTCGCCACCGGAGAGCCACCCACTCGCAATGGCTACACACCCTCTGTATTCGCGGCCTTGCCCAGGCTCCTGGAACGGGCGGGCAACAGCGCCACAGGAAGCATAACGGCCCTGTACACCGTGCTGGTGGAGGGCGACGATATGGACGACCCGGTGGCCAGCACCGTGCGGGCCACCCTGGACGGACACATCATCCTCTCGCGGCGACTGGCCTCCCTGGGGCACTATCCGGCCGTCGACGTGCTGGAGAGCGTCAGCCGTGTCATGCCCCAGATCTGCGACGACACCCACCGCACAATGGCCCGCGAGGTCCGCGCCGCCATGGCCGCCTACCGAGAGTCGGAAGACCTCATCAATCTCGGTGCCTACGTTGCCGGCACCAACCCCCGAGTCGACAGGGCCGTGACGCTCAAGGAGCCCATCGATATCCTGCTGCGCCAGGCCGAGTACGAGCCCTCGGGCCTCGAGGACACGCGGGCGGCGATGGAGGAGATCCTCAGCATTCCTCAACCCATCGCAGACCCCCGACAGGCCGTGGCCGGCAAATTGCAGATGCAGGAGTCGGCGGGTGTCCAGCCCGCTGCCGCGGGCCGCCCACAGGCCCAATTCTCAAGCCTGGGATAGACGACCCGGGCACGGAGGGCGGTCCTCGCCAGCGAGGCGGGGCCGCAACGCCCGACCTGGGCGCCGGACCCGTAGGCCCGGCCACCGCCATACATCACAGTACACGGATGCCTACATATGTCGAAGTTCCAGTTCCGACTCGATGGTCTGATGAAGCTCAGAAAGCACCACGAAGACATGGCCCGGCAGGAGCTGGCCGATGCCGAGAGAGACCTTCTCAAAGCCCGCGAGCATCTGGACGGCGTCGTCTCCCAGAAGACCCGGGCCTCGCAGGACCTGTGCAACTCGGAATGCGCCGGCAACCTCATCGCTCTGCAAAGCGGCTACAACCGGGTCCTGCAACTGAGCCAGATCGAGGCCGCCTCCAGACAGCGCGTATCGGCCCTGGACGAGCGCCACGAGTGCCGACGAGTGGAAACCCTCAAGGCACACCAGGCCCATCAGACCCTGCAGCATCTGCACGACCGCTACCTGCAACGACACCTCGATGAGCTGCGGCGCGAGGAGAGCAACCGCACCGACGAGGCCGGCGCCCAGATGGCGGCGCGGCGGATCATCGAGGACAGACCAGACGCGCACTGAGGATGAGGAACATGATCCGTGGTCTTCCCGGGGTACTGGCCAGAATCGACGAGTTGCGCGCCCTGATCGATGATCCTACCGGCGCGGCGCAGCCCAAGGCTGCGGCCGCCCCGGCTCAGATCACCACCACCGCCACCACCCCGTCGCCGCTCGGGGTCACCCAGCCCGGCCAGTTCGGCGCCCTGCTCAGCCGCGCCATCGACGCGCAGAGCGCCACCGGCGCGCAGAGCGCCACCGGCTCCGAGGCGGCCGGGGTGAGCTGGAAGACCAAGTATGACGACCTGGTATCCCGTGCGTGCGAGCGCTACGGCGTGGACAAGCGCCTGGTTCACGCAGTGATCCGGGCCGAGTCGAACTACAACCCCAGGTGCGTGTCTCACGCCGGCGCCATGGGGCTGATGCAGCTCATGCCCGAGAACTGCAAGGACTACGGGGTATCCGACCCCTTCGATCCGGCCCAGAACATCGACGGCGGAGTGCGCCACCTCAAGGACATGCTGGATGGTCAGGACACGCTGGCCCTCGGCCTGGCCGCCTACAATGCCGGGCCGGGAGCGGTCAGGCGGTACGGCGGCATCCCTCCCTATCGTGAGACCCAGAACTATGTGAACAAGATCACCGGATGGCTCGCCGAGGGGTAATGCAGTCCGAACAGTCGCCGCTATCAACGAAGCAGGGACCACAGCAAATGAACGCAGCCATCTTCAGAGACATGGAGCTGCTCCCGGCGCAGGCCGGGAGCCCAATTGGCGTGCCCGGAGCCGCGGACGGCCGCGGCGTGGATGGCGCCAGGCTGACCTTCGCACAGTCGCTGGACAACGCCCGGGCGCAGCAGACCCCGGCGGAGCGCGCAGGCGTGGAGCGCACCGCTCAGACCGGCACCCGTGCGGCCTGGGCACAGTCGCCCGCGGACAAGCCCACGGCAAGCGACGGCCCTGCCGTACCCCGCGACGGGGAGCCGTTCCTTCATCACGGCAATCCCCCCCGGCAACTGGGCGACGACACCGAGCCGGCGAGCACGACGGTCACCGCTCAGCTCCAGCAGACGGTGGCTCTGGCCGATCCCGCCGCGATGCCCGCCGACACCGCGTCGCCTCCGGCTCAGATCCGGCCCCGGAATGCGATAGAGGCCAATCTCCGCGCGGCAGGAGCGTACGACGCCGGGGAATCGATGACGACGGCCGTGCCGTCCGGCCCGGAGGGCGCCCTCCCGCCTGCTCCCGCGGCGCCCGGGCTCCGACCCGAGCAGCCGGCCGGCGGCGGGGCCGCGACGACCGCGACGACCGCGACCACCGCGGGCGCTGCGGCCGCCCCGGCACAGGC
>CAZXDD010000019.1:0-28440 GCA_964639415.1 uncultured Armatimonadia bacterium | reverse complement strand
GATAATGAGCGGTGACTGGAGTTCAGACGTGTGCTCTTCCGATCTGGCCCCGCCGGGAGCGCTGATCTGCAGGGCCCGCAGACGACGGGCGCTGTCGGAAAGGACGCAGGCGGCACTCATGGCGGCGACGTCCACCGCCGAGAGCGCCGGCCCGGTGGCGGCCGAGCCCGAGGCCCGCACCAGCGCATCGCCTGAGCCCCACACGACCCTGCGCACGCGGCCGAGGGCGGCGCGCAGATCGCCCTGAGAGGGCGCGGACCAGTAGGTCGCGGCCGGCTGAGGCTTTCCCGCATCATGGCGGACCCTGTCCACCGTGGTGGTGAAGGCGGCCGAGGCGATCCGTTCGGGCATCGTGGGGTCGTAGATCCAGTTCGCCTTGCCGGTCAGGGGGTCGGCAGGGATGGAGACGAGCGTTGCCCGCCGGTCCGGCGCCGCGGAGGCAGGCACCACGTTGCGCGCCACGTCGAGCCCCGCAGAGACCGGCCCGTCTTCGGTCAGTGAGGCCGGGAAGACCTGCCGCTCACAGCGGAACCGCGCCACAGCATGGCGAACCTGGGCCAGCGACGTGCTCCACGCCCTGCTTGTGGAGCCCTGCGGCCCAGGGCTCCGGCTGTACAGCAGCGGGCTTGCCCCCAGCACCACCAGCATGACGACGGCAAACTCCGCCGCCATCCAGCGGAACCTGTTTGGCCCCAGAATCACGGTGTGCACGGCCCAGGAAAGCACCGAGGCGAAGCCGAGTATGGCTGCGACGGTGCCGGCCCGCGCCGCGGCCAGGACCGCCGGCTCGCCGAGGCCGGCCGCCAGGCGCAGGGGAGGGGCGGGAGAGAGCAAGACGGTGATCAGCCAGGGCAGGGCCGAAGCGGTGAACAGAGCCGCGAACAGCCTGCCACCACCCGAGGCCCTGATCTCCATGACCACCAGGCGCACTGCCAGGACCGCCCACACAATCAGCAGCGCCGCCCACAGGCGGGTGCTGCCCGCCGGGAGCTGCCCGCCCAGAAACAGGCGCGGACCGGGGAGCTGGTCCAGGCCCCCGTACAGCGCCAGCACTGCGGGGGACAACAGGAGCATCCAGCCGCCGTAGACGGGAAGCCTCAGGAGGAAGCGCCAGGAGGCTACCCCCCGCTGCGCGCCCACCGGCCGACCGGTCCTCTGCTCCGCCACCCAGCCGCCCGCCCACAGCACCGCGCCACAGGCGACGACCAGCACCCACACCACCACGAAGCGCCCGGCACCGGTGCGCAAGACACCCGGACCCGTCGTGGTCGCTGAGGCCCGCCGGTAGATATGAACTCGGAACGGCGCGGCATCTGTGGCCGAGACGAAGGCCAGGTCGACCAGCCGATCTGAGGTCAGCCGGCCGCTGAAGCGGGTCGTCCAGAGGTGGTCCCACGAGTAGCGGCTCGCGTCGGTCCAGTGGTCCGCCCAGTAGGACAGGTCGGTGAAGGGATGGACCCCCAGGGCCTGCGCCTCCTTGACCAGCCCGCCCGCCCCCTCTGTCTCCCGGAACTCCTCATACCACCGGCCGCGGGGCAGCACGGTGCGGCGGGGCACGGTCACTACCGGAAGCTCGCGGCACTCCACAGGGACCGGCGCGATGACCGCCAGTTGCACGACGGTGTGCTCCGGAGCCGAAGCGGCGGCGAGCCCCAGCGGATAGACCGCCTGCTGGGTCTCGAGGCGTATCCCCACCGGGGTCAGGTACTTCATCGCCGGTCCGGTGCCGGTTGAGGCGGGCAGGATCCTCAGCGCCACGAAATGCCAGCCGCGCTGCACGTAGTCCCGACACGCTCTTTCCAGCGCCTCATCCACCTCGTACCCATTGGCCTCCAGCCAGCGTCCGACGTCGTCTTGCCCCTCTCCCTGGGGCAGGAGAACGGCTTCGTACCAGCGCACATCGAGACGCTCTCCCGGACCGACATCGCGCTCCGCCAGGCTCCGGGTGAGTGTCGGCGCCCCCCCCGGCGCCGGGCGGAGAAACGGCTGCCACGCGGTGACGTCGAGGATCTCCGTCTCGACCAGAGGCGCTGTGCGCCGGAACACGGCGTCCATGAACTCCCCGGAGGCGGTGAAGACGTCGCTTGGTCTGGGGGCCACCGGCGTGGGGATCAGCCAGCAGAACTCCGTGACCGGGCCGCGGTAGACGGGCTGCAGAAGCAGCGTCATCTCGTCCTGATTGGGCCTGAGGACCACCGCACGCCGCAGGGGAACGCTGATCTGGGCGTTCTCATCGCCGTCGGTTCCTCGGCTCAGGGGCAGAAGAACACCATCGGGCCGCGCCGACGTGAGCGCCACGAATAGGAGAAGCGCCGTCCCTAGCGCCCGGGCTGCTCGGCGATGGGTCTGAGATATGCGTCTGTTCACAGGGCCTCCCCGCGTCTGGGCGCGGCGGGTTGATGCGTGGTGGGCGGCGCAAGCGCCGGGGCAACAGCAGAGAGCATTCCGCGCCGTGCCCTCACCGACCTCCGTGGACGCGCTTTGGGCGCCGCGCGCGCGTCCGCCGAAGCCGTCGCCGCACACAGCCTGCGAACACCGCTGCGTTTTTTTCTCGACGCGGGTGAACATCACCGCGAGTGCTACGTCAGAAGACTCAAATGTACTATTGACAATAGTAGGCCCCGACAGTACAATGAAACCGTCTACTATGAAGTATAGTCGGGGCGACTGCAGCAGCGACCGATGGCAGCGAACCGAGAAGCGGTCGAAGACTGCGAGCCGGCGGTATCGCGACAGAGAGCATCGTCACGGGGGCCGTGCCAGCAAAGGCCCCCATCATCATCGGCCCGCCGCGCCCGCAGGAGATTCGCACATACGCCAGTCAGGGCCCGGCCCAGGGGATTGAGCCCCCCTACGAAAGGAGATGGCAAGATGACCGCAGCGTTCCAACGCACCAATGTCGCAATGGTCCTCACAGTCGTGATGGTCCTTACCACCCTGACAGCCACCAGTGCGGTGGCAAACGACACGGGCAAGATCCTGGGCGCCCTCGCAGCAGGGTACATCGCCTACGAAATCCTCGGCGACCTGGGCCGACAGCCCAGCCAGCGGCCCGCGCCGCCGCCACCTCAATACCGCCCCGCCCCCACCCCCAACTACAACCCGCCCTCGGGCTACTACCACGGAGGCGAGGCCAAGTACTGGTACAACGAGGGCTACAAGGACGGCTTCCAGGACGGCGAGAACTACGGTTTTGACAAGGGCTACGGTGTGGGCTACCGCGATGGCGACAGGAACGGGTACCGCCGCGGAACACGAGATGGCTACAGAGTCGGGTACGGCGACGGCTACGATGACGGCCACAGAGACGGGTTCATCCAGGGCAACCGCAGACCCCCGGTGAGGGGACGGAGGTAAGCCAAGGAGGTGTTCAGGCCACACGGGCCACGATAGTGGCACCCGGCGCAACTTGACCTTCGCCGCACCCACAATTCGCTGACACAGCATCTGCCCTCCCGCAGAGCGTGTGCCGCCGCAGCCGGCGTAAGCCGGCGACAGACAGCCGCAGGGCCTCGGCCCCGCGGCTGTCCTGCTGCCACCTGCCGGCGGGCGGGCGAGACGTGCAGGCCCGCATCCACGGAGCCGACGCACGGGACCGGCCTCCTGCAGCGAATCCGCCGCCGTCCGCGTACAGCCATCACGACGAGGAGAAAGCTCCTACGTCACGAATCAAGCTGATAGGCATCATTCGCCGTGCGTATCGAGGGGAACTGAGATGACATTCTTCGACAAGCTTCGCCAGACCGCCGAGCAGCTCACCGATGGCGCCTCGCGCCAGGTACAGATCGTCAAGGTGCAGGGCACCATCGGCAAACTCAGCGAGGAAGTGGACCGCAACTACACGGAGATCGGCAAACGGGCCAGGGAGCTCTACCGACGCAAGGAGATCCTGGACGGAGAGATAGGGGTGCTCATCGAGCGGATACAGGCGCTGGAGGCCGAGATCGAGGAGGCGCGTCTGGAGGTTCAGAAGCTGCAGCAGCCGATTCCGCAGGCCGAGGCTCCGGCCCCGGGTGGAGCGGCCGCGCCGGCGAGCACCGGCATTCCGCAATCGGGGCCCCCGGAGACGCTCCAGACAGCCCCGCCACAGGTCCAGCCCGCCGCGCCACCACAGAGCTTCCAGCCGCCGGCCCCCGCGGCTCCGCAAGAGCCCGCCGCGGAGGCCCAGGAGGCGCTCTGCCCCCAGTGTGGCGAGCGGGTCAAGTCGGATGCCAGGTTCTGCGAGAGCTGCGGCACCAAGCTCGGAGGGGCGTGATGCGCGCGGGTCGCTCACGCGGCCCGTGTGCCGCCCGGGCTAGGTCAGCCTGCCGTACACCAGCACATCCAGCGGGGTATGGCTCTCGTCCTGCATGACCCTGCGCAACGTCCCTTCATGCTCGAAGCCGGCTGCTTCCAGGAGGGCCGCTTTGTCGGCGGCCCTCTCGTCGCAGTAGGCGTGCAGCTTGCGGTTTTCGGGAAAGCGCACAGAGGCCAGCATCTCCCCGGCCTGGTCGGCGAAGCCGGGAGCCACCATGAGATCGAGCACCAGGGCCCGCCCACGCCAGGTCTGCTCGACACCCAGCATGGCGTGCCCTACCACGGCCCCGGAGGCCGTGCGCATCACGAGAGTCTGCAGCATCGAGCCTTCGTCAAGCCGCTGCAGCAGGGCCGGGTACTCGCCCTCGAAGCCGGCGTGACCAAGCAACTGGAACAGGTAGCTCTTGAGCTGCCAGTGGCCGGTGAGCGCGTACAGTGCTTCCAGCTTGGGCCAGTCCTCCCAGCGTGTCTCCGCCACGGTGGCGCTTGCCAAAGCGAAGTAGCCGTCGGGATACGTCGGGTCGATGACCCACGTCATCTTCCCGCTATCACCCCGTCCGCGGAAGCCGAAGCTCTCGTAGATGTGGTAAGGCGGGCTATCGTACCCCGTCCCGAGGAAGACGGCTCGTGACCCGCGGGTGGTGAAGTCCTCGCACAGCGCCTGCAGAAGGTGCGTACAGATGCCTTTGCGGCGATGCTCCGGGGGAGTGAACACATGCTGGAGGATGGCGATGCCGTCGCTCTCGACCGTGGTGATGTTGCCCACCACCGTCCCATCCGGCAGCACGCCGAGGAAGTCGCTCATGACCAGGTCGTCCAGCCCGGTATCGTATGCCCGGCGGATCGCGGCACGGGTCAGCTCGCTCTTGTGCCCCAGGAAGGGGACGATGCGGTCCGTCCAGCCGGGCTCGGGAGCGGTGGTCTTGATGATTGTCATCGTCTCGCCGGACTTGAGCACGACGGCGGCCAGGGGCTGCTGCATGGCGATCACCCGATAGCGGCAGGATGGGCACATGTGAACGGGGGCTTCAGAGCGTGTCGGCTAAGTCCTCCCAGACCCTCGGGTACGCGCGGGTGAGTGACGTCCCGTGGCTAACGGCGCCCTCAGTGCGGCGGCAACACATTCAAGACACCCTGACGACACTCATCCTACGCGTTTCGCTCTATGGCAACGAGGCACATAGGCGGCCCAGTTGACTGAGCCGAGAGGCTCTTCAGGGCCCGCCGCGGGCCCTACGCACTGCGGATCGCGGCCCGGCCATCCTCGAATGGAAGAGCAACGCGGCGACTGCTCTCCAGGCCGGACTGCCGGAGAGCGAGGGCGATCTCCAGGGCCGCCCTACCGTCTTCCCCGCTGCACAGGGGTGTGTCGCCGGTCTCGATGCAACGGCAGATGTCCTGCACGCTGCGGACACCGAAACCGGTCATGTCGTGGGGGATGGGGAACTGCTGCTTGGCCAGGGTCTTATGCTTGGTGGGCACGGCGCCGGGAAGCCATAGCTCCCAGTCGGCATCATTGTTGATCGACCGAATCCGCCCCTGGGTCCCGATGAGATCCAACTCGACGCCGAGCGGCCCGGGGTCCAGCATGTTCAGGTAGCCGTGCACGCCGCCGCGGAACTGCAGAATCCCCAGGCCGCTGATGTCGTGGTCGGGCTGATCCTCGGGCGGTGAAGAGGTCTGACCGACGACCCACTCCACGTCGCCGGCGTAGTAGCGCATGAAGTCGATCATGTGGCTGCCCATATGGGAGAGGCCGCCGGGACAGAAGGCCACGACGGCGCGCAACTCACCAATGAGCCCCTCCTGGAGCATTTCCCTGGCGTGGATGGACCGTGGCTCCCAGCGTCGGGAGCAGTTGACGGCCACGACGATCCCCTCCGAGCGGCAGGCGCACAGCAGCCGATCCGCGTCGGCCAGGGTCTCGGCCAGGGGCTTGTCGGCGAAGATGGCGCGGGGGCGGTGCTCGATGCAGGCCAGCGCGGCCTCGATGCGCACCGAAGTCTGTGTGGCGATGCTCACGATGTCCGGTCGCGTTGCCTCCATCATCTCGTGCACGTCGGTGAAGGCTCGCTCCAGGCCCCAGCGCTGCTTGAAGGCTTCGGCGCGCGCCTGATCCGGGTCGCAGCCGGCGACGAGTGCCGTCTCGTTGGCGGCGGCGTACCGCGCCGCATGGGAGTAGGGGAGCCCCACGGAGGACCAGCGGTCGATCTCGTCGTCAATCGTGCTGCCGATGCGGCCACATCCGATGACGGCGGCCCGGAGCGTAGCCATGGTTCGTGCCTCCAAGACGGTGGTTGGGAAACGTCGGCGGGCGCGCAACCGGCCGGCCACTGGGGTGCTTCGCCGCCGGTCGCGCCCCGCCCTCCGTCCGCCGCATCACACGCGGCCTGCGGGGAACCCTCCACCGCCGACGCCGGTTGTACATACTGACGCGAACAAATGGACCTCATCGGCAGTCGACCGCACGGAAAGCGCGGCAGGTCGGCGGCTCTGAAGACAGCGCCGGCGGCTCCGGCGTATTCCTGTGCCCAGGGGCCGCCGGATGCGCGGGGCCGTTGCCCCCCTCCACTGCCGCCGATGAAGCGAGGAGAGCTCTGCATGCATGACGGCCGTATTGCCTTGAGCGCCCTGCTGGTTACGCTCGTGGCCACAATGGCGACGGCTCAGGCCCTCAAGCCCTGTGACCTGATGGAGATGCTTGACAGCAAGGACCCGGCCGTGGCTCAGAGGGGGGTGGACGGCTTCATGAAGATGGGAGCCAACGGTGCCGTGCCGCTGGTATGCTTCCTGGCCGGCAAGGCCCCCAACGTCCCCCGGCCCGGGGAGGCCGCCAAACGGCGAGCGGAGGCGACGCTGGTGAAGCTGGGGGCGGCCTCGGTGCCCGCCGCCGTGCAGTACCTGCCGGGCGGGGATGAGGAACTGCGGACGCGGCTGGTGCGCGTGCTCGCGCAGATCAAGGACGGCCGCCGCGACACGCCCCTGCTGAAGCTCTGGGAGTCGGAGAAGAGCGATCGCGTGCGGTCGGCGCTGGTCGCTGCCCTGGTCTCCATCGACCGCACCAAAGCACTCGGGCTGCTGCGGCAACGTGTCGCCTCGGCCCTGCCCCGCGAGCTCCAGGCCATCGCGGCGCAACTGGCGCTGCACGGCACGGCTGCGGACCTCACCAGAGTGCTTGCTCAGGTCAGCATCGCCAAGCGTCCGGCCTTCATCGCCGAGGCCATCGCTCAGGTGAAGGCCATGGGTGGCGCAGCCGCCGACCGGGCCATCAGGAGGCTCAAGGACCTGCTGTAGCTCCCCGGCGCACGCACCGGGGCCACGAGCAGATCGGGCAGGCGGGCTCCGGAGGGATGTCACAAGCCTCGTGACAACACAAGACCAGGAGGTGTCGCCATGCTCAGACAGATCTGGGACCGTGCCAGCGTCCGCGACTACAAGCCGGACCCGGTACCGGATGAGGCGCTGCAGGAAGTCCTGCGGGCAGCCTTCCATGCCCCCACGGCCAATAATGCCCGGCCTTGGCACATCGTGGTTGTCACCGACCGAGCCAAGCGCGAGGTGCTCGCCAAGACCCATCAGTACGCAGTCTTCTGCACCCGGGCGCCGATGGTCCTCGCCTTCTGCGCCGATCCGGCCAGGTCTTCCCACTGGTGGATCGAGGACTGCTCGGCCGCGGTGGAGAACGCCATGATCGAGGCGGTCAATCAGGGCCTGGGGACATGCTGGATCGGCTGTCGAGGCGATGAGCACAAAGGCTTCGACCGCGAAGAGCATGTGAGGCAAGCGCTGGGCATCCCGGCGCATATCCGGGTGCTGGGGCTGGTGACGCTTGGGTACCCGGCCAAGGAACCGCACATCAAGGAGCCGGGGCCGATGGATGCAGTCCACTACGAGGCGTGGTAAGGGGCGGACGGCGGGGCGCCGGCCGTCACGCCCGCAGGGCACGCGGCCACCGGGCATCACCCGCCTTCGGTGCAAGGGAAAGTCACTTGCCTGCCGGGGCTCACGGATCGACGGCGACACCTAGCTCCGGGCTTCTCCCGGAAACAGCTCCCCCAGGATCATCCGCAGGGCGGTGTTTGCCGCTACCAGGCCGAAGACCCCGGTCATCGTGGGCAGGCTGCCCAGCACCCGGCGGCTCCGTCCACGTCCCGTGCAGCCTTCCTCCCCGCCCATGTCATCATCCGGCTCGCCGACGAATACCGGGTCGGCCGGTTCGACACTGTAGACGCACTGAAACTGCAGCGGCACACCGCGTCGGCGCAGAGCCACCCGCACCCGTTTGGCCAAAGGACAGCCGACACTGTTGCTCAGCGGACCGACGCGGACCGCTGTGGGGTCCGTGCGAAGCGCCGCACCCATCGAGGACACGATCGGGATGCCCCGCTGTACCGCCGCCGTCAGTAGCTCCACCTTCGGATTCACCGCGTCGATGGCGTCCACGATCAGGTGTGGTGGACCGGCGAGAGCCTGCTGCATGGTGTCGGTGTGCACAAACACGCGCAGAGTCTCTACCCCGCAGCACGGGTTGATCTGCAGCACGCGCTCGCAGGCCACCTCGGTCTTGGCCCTGCCGAGGGTAGAGTCCACGGCATAGAGCTGCCGGTTGATGTTGCTCTCGCGGATGACGTCGAAGTCGACCAGGCGGAGGCGCCCCACACCGGCCCGGGCCAGGGCCTCCACCGCATAGCTACCCACCGCACCGAGCCCGATCACCGCCACGTGCGCGCTTTGCAGCCGAGCGATGCCCTCGGGACCGACCATACGCTCGATGCGCTCCAGACGTGGCTCGGTCACAGGAGATCACCCAACAGCCGCCTGGCGTTCTGCCACACGATCCGCACCAGGTCATCGGGGCTCTCGCCGCGCAGCTCCGCGACGCCCTCAGCGATGGCAGGGAGGTTCGCCGGCTCGTTGAGAAGCGCCCCGTCCGCGGCCTCGATGGTGAAAGGCGCGAAGGGCTCGGGAGGGGGCAAGGCGGGTGCGTCGGTCTCGAGCAGGAACAGTTCCCGGGGCACGGCCGGCAGGCTGCGGCGGGCACGCTTGCGCGCCGGCTGTAGGATGTTCCCCGCGAAGGAGAACACCGCGCCCATCCGTGCCAGGGGCGGGATCATCTCGGCCGCGCCTCCGAAGGAGTGGATGAGCATGCCGGCCGGGGGTGGCCCGACTTCATCGAGGATCTCCAGCAGCCGGCCCCAGGCCCGGAGGCAGTGGATCATCACGGGCAGCTTGCGCTCGTGGGCGAGCCGAAGCTGGGCGCCGAACACCTCCTCCTGCGCCGCCTCGTCACGGTCGCCGACCCAGCGATCCAGGCCGATCTCCCCGACGGCCGAGGGCACCGCGTTCAGATAGCCCTCCAGCCTCGCGACCCAGTCAGCGGACCGCTCCTTGACGAACCACGGGTGCAGGCCGAAGCAGGGCACCACTTCCTCGTATTGCCGCGCAAGCTCCAACACCGCCTGCCAGTCAACCTCCGAGGTGCCGTTGCAGACCATGCGCCGGACCCCTGCCCGGCGAGCACGGGCAACCACGCCCTCAACGTAGGGCTCCAGGACCTCCTCCTGCAGGTGCAGATGGCAGTCGATGTACGGAGGTGGTGCGGTATCCACCGGGGCATTATAGAGGACGGGTGGCACGGGCGGCAACGGTGCCGGCGGAGCCGGCCTCGTCTCAGCGCCATGCCCTCCCGCGGAGAGAAGAGGGTCTCAGGGACACCCCGGCCAGACAGCCGAACCGAAACACCGAGCGGGGCGGCGACTGCGGCACCTGATCCCCGCCGCTCTTGGGCGCTCACCACGGCAGCCGATGGCCGGTCTGCGGGTTGCGCTGTCCGTTGAGCGTTCAGGCTCTTCGCGGGCGAGGCTACAGGCCAGATGCTCTGCATCGCCATCACCGTGCTGCCGTCATCCACCACCCCCGTCTCGACTCAGGAGGTCACCGGCAACATGCGCAGGATGATCGAGAAGAGCCAGTCTTTCGGGCTCGGCAAGTACCCGATCAGCTTCTGGAACTACACAAACCTGGACGCCCACGGCGAGCACATGACCGAAGCCGAGGTGGAGATGTGGGCCGATGCGGGCTTCACCGTCCCCCAGAGCTCGAGCTTCGATCCCAATAAGCCCGAGCAGGTAGCGCAGATGCGCCGCATCCTGGACTGGGTGCACGAGCGAGGCATGAAGCTCATCGTCTCCGACCCGCGCTGCTCCGCCCAAAAGGGCCCCGAGGGCAAGCTCATCCCCGACGACTACGCCGCCGGCGTGCAGGCCGCCCTCGACCTCCTTGGCGACCACCCGGCGCTGTTCGGCTTCCACGTCGGTGACGAGCCACGCGCCGACAGCAAGCTCGCCTTCTTCGAGTGTTGCCGGGTTAACAAGCAGTTGGCGCCCCATCTGCATCCGTATGCCAACCTCCATCCCTGGTACGCCGGCATCGAGCCCATCGCCGGCGCGGACACATGGCCATCCTACCTGGACGAGTATGTGCAGAAGGCCAATCCGGACCTGATCAGCTACGACTACTACGCACAGATGAGGCCCGGCCGGGATGGGTGGCACACCTACTACAAGAACCTGCGGCTCTATCGCGAGGCCGCGTTGCGCAACTCGGTGCCGTTCTGGAACACGATCCTGTGCACCGGCCACTTCCGCTATCGCTGCCCAAACCTCGACGAGATCCGCTGGCAGTTCAACACGACGCTGGCCTCCGGGGCTCACGGCATCCTCTGGTTCTTCTACTACATGCGCGAGCCGCTCAAGAACTACCGCCTCTGCCCCATCGACGAGTACTGGGAGAAGACCCAGACCTACGACGACATCCGCCGCGTGCAGAAGGCCTTCCATCGTCGCTACGGCGACCTGTTCACCCACCTGGCCTCCACCCGGGTGACGTTCTATCCCGAGGCCTTCGGCGAGGGGGAAGTGTTCACACCCAATGCCACGGTCTCGCGGCTGCTCGCGGGCGCCAAAGACCCCCTTCTGCTGGGCGAGTTCGCCGACCTGCAGGGCCGCAAGTACGTGATGCTGGTCAACAGCAGCATGACCGAGAGCTTCCACGTGGGCATGACCTTCCCCGGCGCGGACACCAGGGTCTTCTCGTGGGACTGGTACGGCCGTGAGGTCGAGGGCCGCGCCTACAGCGCCGACATGGATGAGCGTGATGAGCAGGGCCTCACCATCCACCACTGGCTGGCGCCGGGACAAGAGGCGGTGTACCGGGTGGAGACGGCAGGAACGGCAGGAACGGCAGGAACGGCAGGAACGGAAGGTGACAGGAAATAGATAACTGGTGACAGGAACGGCGGGAACGCCGGGAACGGCAACCGTCAACGGCACTGATGACGCCTCACCCCCGGCCTCTCTCGGCGTCTCTGTGAGCCGCTTGCGCGGTGCGATGGCTCAGGAGAGGGGTGAACGGCACGGCCAACGGCCGTGGCGCGTGGTAGGCCGCAAGGCCCCCGGTGCCGGCGGCGGCCGCGAGCGACCACCTTCAGCGAGGAATCAACGGACCCATGACCCGCACGGCCATCGCGGTTTTGCTGCCGCTTCTGTGCCTTACCCCCACCATCCTCGCCCAGGGAGTAACGGACAACATGCGCGCAATGATTGAGAAGAGCCAGTCGTTCGGGCTGGGCAAGTACCCCATCAGCTTCTGGAACTACACCCACCTCACCGCCCACGGTCAGCACATGAATCAGGCCGAGGTGGAGATGTGGGCCGATGCGGGCTTCACCGTCCCCCAGAGCTCGAACTTCGACCCCAAGAAGCCCGAGCAAGTGGCACACATGCGCCGCATCTTGGACTGGGCGCACGAGCGGGGGATGAGACTCATCGTCTGCGACCCGCGCTGCTATGCCAAGAGGAGCCCCGAGGGCAAGCTCATCCCCGATGACTACGCCGCGGGCGTGCAGGCCGCCGTAGAGCTTTTCGGCGACCACCCGGCGCTGTTCGGCTTCCACGTGGGCGACGAGCCCGAGGCCGACCGCAAGTTGGCGTTCTTCGAGAGCTACCGCGTGCAGAAACAGATCGCGCCTCATCTGCACCCCTTCGCCAACCTGTTCCCCTGGTACCTCGGTGTCGAGCCCCGCGCGGGAACGGACACCTGGCCCAACTACCTGGACGAATTCGTCACCAAGGGCACGGCGGACCTCATCTGCTACGACTGCTACGCGCAGATGAAGCCGGGCTTCGAGGGATGGGACACGTACTACAAGAACCTGCGGCTGTACCGCGAGGCCGCGCTGCGCAATGGCATCCCCTTTTGGAACACGATCCTGTGCACCGGCCACTGGCGCTACCGCTGCCCGAACTACGACGAGATGCGCTGGCAGTTCAACACGACGCTGGCCTCCGGGGCCCACGGTATCCTCTGGTTCTTCTACTACATGCGCGAGCCCCGCTCCAACTACCGCCTGGCCCCCATCGACGAGCATTGGGACAAGACACAGCTCTACGACGAGATCCGCCGCCTCCAGAAGGGCTTTCACCGCCGCTACGGCGACCTGTTCACCCACCTGGCCTCCACCCGGGTGAGCTTCTACCCAGAGCCCTTTGGTGACGGCGAGGTCTTCTCCCCCAACGAGACCGTCTCGCGGATTCACGCGGGCGACAAAGACCCCCTGCTCCTGGGCGAATTCGTCGACCTGCAGGGCCGCAAGTACGTGATGCTGGTGAATAACAGCATGACCGAGCCCTTCCGCGTAGGCATCACCTTCCCCGGCGCGAGCACAAAGGTCTACTCCTGGGACTGGGACGGGCAGGAGTACGAGGGCGGCGCCTACTCGGTGAATGCAACAGAGCGCGACGAGACAGGCCTGACCATCTACCACTGGCTGGCGCCGGGGCAAGAGGCGATGTACCGGGTGGAGACGGCAGGAACGGCAGGTGACAGGGAATAGGTGACAGGAACGGCAGGAACGGCGGCAACGGCGACGGCGGACGGCACTGATGAGGCCTCGCCCCCGGCCCCTCGGCGTCTCTGCGAGCCACTTGCGCGGTGCGACTGCTCAGGAGAGGGGTGAACGGCACGGCCAACGGCACGGCAGCGCCGCTCTGTAGGGCGCGGGCCTGTACCGCGCCAATGCGGTGCTCCAACAACAACGGCACAACCGCGGCGGCGCACAGGTCGCCGCCCTACAAGGGCCAACGGCACTCATGAGGCCTCACCCCCGGCCCCTCGGCGTCTCTGCGAGCCGCTTGCGCGATGCGACTGCTCGGGAGAGGGGTTAACGGCACGGCCAACGGCCCTGGCGCGTAGCGGGCTCGAAGGCCCGCCCCACCGACGACAGTGCGCCCGCCGCACCAGCGGCGGGCGCGAGCGGCCGAAGACACCCTATGGAGACCATCGCATGAACGCACTGCTGCTGGCGACGACAGGACTGCTCTGCACCGCGGCTCTGGCCGCCGACTGGACGGC
Source organism: uncultured Armatimonadia bacterium (assembly GCA_964639415.1). GTDB lineage: Bacteria > Armatimonadota > Zipacnadia > Zipacnadales > JABUFB01 > CAYRFY01. The sequence continues at coordinate 14,733 of CAZXDD010000019.1, read as the reverse complement.
GGACTTCGCCGCTCAGCCCCTGGGCAAGCGGCCGCAACTGGAGACGCGTTACCTCGACCCGGCGCGCACCTGGGCCGAGACGCGAGGCGAGACCTACGTGCTCACCATGCGCTTCGCCGGCGAGAATGGGCACCTGGCCACCGTCACCGCCGACCCGTGGGCAGAGCCCATGGACCTGTGGATCGAGGTGGAGACCGACGACGGCACGCTCTATACCTCCCGCGGGGCCACGGCACCCAGCCGCATCAACCTCTACCGCCGCGGCCCGTACTACAATGAGGTGCACTGGTTCGATGTGCAGTGCGTCTCCGCGGCGGGCGAGGCGCTGCCGGCAAAGGGCGAGGTGGTCTTCCACTGCTACCCGGAGAAGCTCCATGCGGCGGTGATACTGCATGCCGTGGGTGACATCAGGCCGGGCCGGGTACGCATCGCCACGTCCCCCGGTTTCCAGGGGCGCGTCGCGGGACAAGACACGGCTCAGGAGCGGTTCGAGGGCCTCTCCGAGGGCAAGAAGGTCTCCGCTTACACCGCCATGGCCTGGCCGGCGGACCCGAACTACCCCGTGGAGGTCGCCCCACCGGCCGCTGCCCAGACCCTCGAGCTGCTGGAGGGCGTCGAGGCCACCTACGACCCTGTCCGGGGCTCATACATGGTCATCAGCGACAACCCCGGTGGCTTCAACTACCACTTCTACGAGAACCAGAACCACTACGAGACCGTCCGCTTCCGTCTGACCAATGACGCCACCCCACGCAAGGTCTACATCTGCCACGCGACCCGGCAAAGCCCGGGCAGCGTGGAATGCGGGGCGATACTGGACGAAAGCGGCGACATGCTGCCCGTGATGATCCAGATTAGCAAGAACTTCGCGGGCGAAAAAGAGGAACCGTTCTACAACCCCACCGACATCCCGTTCAGCGAGACGTTCTACCCGCTCTACATGGGCGCCGGTGAGACGCGGGAGATCACCAGCCTGCACCTATACCAGAACTGGGGCAACCACCCGCTGAAGCAGTTCTCCTCTCTGGGCGCATGGATGGACTACTACCACAGCAGCACCGGGGTCACGGAGACCACGTGCTTTGTGCCCTTCAAGTTCGGCGGCCTCGGCGGCGTGGATATCGCCGACTACCGCCCCATGAGCCAGCGCATGTGGGACAGCCAACCTCAGCACGACAACATCGCCGGCCACCGCTTCCTGATGTACCAGACAGGGGGCAAATGGCACTATGCCAAGTACGAGGGGACGACATTCCGCAGCACCGGCCCCAACTGGATGGACATCGGCCTGCTGTACACCTCCGAGGACGGCGCCATGCGGGTCCGAGTGGACAGCTTCGAGCTGCCGCAGACCGACGAGCTGCGCAACTTCATCCACCTGCGCATCGATGTGCTCAAGCCCGTCGCCATCGACAACCTCGGCACAGACTTCCGCCTGCTGGACATCACCTCCCGCATCCAGGCGCTGCGGTACAAGAGCACGGCCTGGCAGCCGGCGGAGGGTGAGGTGGCGGTACGCGAGCTGAAGGCCGAGGATGCCGTACCGGTGGCGGGCGAGCCGCTGGACGGGACGTTCCCCTGGGCCACGGTGTATGGCGAGAAGAAGGGCTGCAATGCCTATGTGCTCCGGAGCCTCGAGGCGCATCTTGGGGGACAGGACCGGCGGCCGGCGGTGATGGTGCAGACCCACAAGTCCGGCGACATGAACCTGGCGCTGACTTTGCAGGGCGGCGCCGCCCAACTCCGGCCGGGAGACTACGTGGACGCCCGCTTCTACCTCCTGCCCTATGGCGATGACCGCAATACCTACGAGACCCCCCAGGCCGACCGGGTGTGTTTCGGCGTGCGGGCGCCGCAAGTGACGGCCGTCGCGCATGGCCAGAAGCTGGCGGACTTTCCCACCCGCCTGCGGGCCGCACAGGATGGAACGGCGCAGTTCGCCCTCTTCGGGGGCCTCAACGCCATCCCGATCATCGTCGAAGGGCTCAAGGGCTTCCGCGACCCGGAGCTGCAGGTGAAAGATGGCGACACCTGGCGGCCGGTGGAGCACTCCACGCTGGGCAAGGACGGTTACCAGGTGTTCGTCGCCGAGGACGGCGGCTTCGGCTGCGTGTTCCTGGTCAACGCCGACGGGACGGAGAAGGAGTACAGGGTGCAGGCCGGGGGCGCCGCTGCGCCGCCGAGCGATGGGTAGAACGACGCGGTGCGGATGGTGGCCAGGGAGAGCGGCGCGGCCGGGAAGATCACCTGCGCAGTACCGCGACATCCGGGGAGGGGAGCTCACAGCGGAGGCCGAGCGTTTCGGCGATGAAGCCCATCGTGCGCGGGCTGTAGAAGCAGATGTGGGTCTTGTCGTGGCGGTAGTGCCAGTGCTCGAAGCCACTCCAGCACTCCGGCATTCCTGTCATCACGCCCAGAATGCCCCCGGCCCGCAGCATGCCCTCCAGGCGCCGGAACTCCCCCAGCGGCTCCCGGAAATGCTCGGCCGTCTCGCTACAGACGATGAAGTCGTAGTCCCGCTGCAAGGCGGCGTCATCGGGCCGGAAGTGCAGGTCATAGCCGGTGACATCCAGGCCCGCGGCTCTGAGCATCTCCGCCAGGACCGCCGGCTCACCGCAACCGTAGTCGAGTCCTTCCGCACCGGGGGCAACCAGCGGCACTACCCGCTCGAGCAGCCTGCCGAGGAAGCGGCGGTAGCCCCGATCCGCCGGGTCGTTCTCGTGCAGCAGATAGCGGGCCCTCTCCTCGTCGACGGAGAGCACGAACTCATCGGGCACGAACACGCAGTCGCACCGGGCGCAGTGCAGGTAGTCTCGCCCGCTCCCCGAACAGCGCTCCCGCAGGAGCAGGCCGGTGTTGTTCGCGCCACACACTCGGCAACGGGCTGTCATTGGGATGTCCCCTGTTGGCGCAGGGCTCTGTCGCCGGGCGCGGCGCGGTGTCAGCTCGGAGGGAAGTCCGGCGGCATCCACTCGGGAAGCTCGGCGATCGAGGCCCGTGCCGTCTCTGAGGTCGGCACCCCCCAGGCCTCAAAGAACGGGCCCAGATTGCGGCCGACGGTGCGCGAGAAGCGCACCAGCCACTGGTCGCGCTTCTCGTCGTCGGTCTTGGGGCGCTCGTCGGCGGGCAGATCGCGGTACTCGGCGAACACGGCCTTGTACGCCTCCCAGCCAAAGGCCTCCTGAAGCTGCATGTACATATACAGCGCCAGGAACGGGTCGCTCTTCCACTTGCCAAAGTCCGCGCCGCCGGCGATGTGCTCCGCAGTCTTCCTCGCCCGGTCTTCGGGCTTGACCGCCGGATGGCCCACGTCCTTGAGCCCACAGCAGCGGTCGATGATGTACAGCGAGAACAGGTTCACCGTCACCTCACCCGTCCCACCGAAGGTCCAGTCGCCCTGCTGGTGATTGTGGCCGATCTCGTGGAAGTGGCCCCAGCTCCCCTTGCTCTGCAGCCGCTCGAGGTCCACAGCCATCTTTGCGCCGTCCAGGTGGGTCATGATCGGGTAGCCTGAGTGCATGTACCCGGCGCTAATCTGAACATCGGCCACATAGCGCTCGGGGCGGTCGCGCTGAAGCGGGCGGCCGATGAGCTCATTGCACGAGTCGGCGATGCTTGTCCAGAACTCCGCCAGTGGGACGGGGTCCTCGAGCTCGCGGATGTCGGCGGAGGGCACGGTGAGGATCACCTTGCTCGTCTGGATCTCGGCCCAGGGACCGGGCCGGCCGCGCACCCGCTCGCGCCAGGTGGCCGGATCGGTCTGGCCCAGGACAAACAGCGGCGCCTCCACGGCGCCGGCGATCTCCACCGGGATGGTGCCCAGCCTGCAGTCGCGCGGGACCTCGATGTAGACAAGACCTCCGAACGCGTTGGCGGCCGCAGTCCGGTGGGCGTCCAGCGGGAGACTCCGCGCGATCTCCGGTGCCCGCTTCCACTGATCGTGATGCCAGATGCCGTCGGAGTGGCAGCCGATGCGCACGCGCAGGCCCTGTCCGGCGGCTTCCTGTGGCAGCGTCACCGTCACCACCTCACCCGGCGCGGCGTACAGGCCGGTGCTATGCCAGTCCGGTACGTGAGTGTCCACGGAGATCGTCTGGGTCACCCGTGGCGCCTCGGCCGGGACCGGGCCGGGGAAGTGCGTGGCCGACGGATGAGCGGCGACTTGCTCCGGTGACTGCCGGGCGATCTGCTGCATCTGCAGGGCGAGGGCCAGCCGAGCCAGGGGCTGCTCCAGTGTCAGAGGACTGTCGGGCGAGGGCACCGCTTCTGCGGCGTACCTCAATTGCAGGGCGTGCAGGCGGGGCCGCAGCAGCGTATCGTCGGGAAGGACCGACCGCGCGGCATGGGTCACCGTCCACGCGGCCTGAGCGGCGTCCTCCTTACTCAGCGCCACCTCACCGGCCACCCGCGCCTCGAGGGCATCGAGGGCCTCACCGGCGTGGACGTACCGCGAGGGCCCCCTGTCTGCCGCGAAGCCGATGTCAGAGGTCTTCCCCAGACCGCCGTCGGCCCAAACGAGACCTGCGGGAGAGATCACCCTGTTGCCGCCGTGGTCGGCGGTGAGGCTCTTGCCGGGGTTGAGCTGCAGCCAGCCCCAGGGAGTGTCTCCCGAGAGCAGTCCGCCGCCGGCGCGGACGAAATCGGCCACCGCGGCGGCCTGCTCGTCGGTGTACGCCGGTGGTCGCGTGGTCACCAGCACGTTCGCTTCCCCGAGCCGCTCGACCCAGCCATCCGCCGCAATGGGCCGCGCATCCAGGCCTTCGTCCAAGAGCAGCGCCAGCGTGTCGTCCAGGCTCTGGACCAACACTCGCGGCTCCGCACCGACCGCAAGCCAGCTCACGGCATTGAGTATCAACCTGCAGGTGTCTCCGGTCCGCAGGGCCTCGGCGCCGAAGTAGCCATTATGCCCCAGCGCGACGATCCGGCCCTCACCCATCCGCGCCGCCGCCACCACCGGAGCCTGTATCTCGCGGCTCGAGCTCCCCGTCACGACCACGAAGGCCTCGGGCCCGTAGACAGACAGGCAGCCCGGCCAGCCGGGAGCGGCGATATCGCTCACTCCCGCCAGGAGGGCCTCCACATCCCCCGGTTGTGGCGCGGCATGCGCGGCTCCTGCTACCAGCGCTATCGTGCAGATCAGAAGAGGGAAAAGGCGTGTGCCCATGGCACAACTCCGTTCGTGGTTGGGGGTGTTCGGCGTTGGGAACCGCTCGGGAGGCACCGCCGCGGTCTGGGGAGTCCCGGATACCGCCCGAGCGCAGACAATATAACTAGGTTGGGCGTCGGGTGTCAACGGTGGGGCGGCGTCCAGCCCCAGGCGAGGCCGATGGCCGGGTCTGGAGGTCAGGCCGAGGAGTCCGGCCGGTCCGTTTCCTGTCATTCTGAGCGTCCATCTCGCGCAGCGAGACAGCGAGGGATCTCGCTGAATGCCGGGAGATTCTTCGAGTTGCTCTTACCGGGAGCGGACGCTCTCAGGATGACCTTCGCGGCGAAGGTGGGGCTTCCGGCCGGACTCCTGGACGGGCGGCCGGAACGCCGGGCCTGCCGTGGTGATGTCATCCTGAGCGTCAATCTCGCGCAGCGAGGTAGCGAGGGATCTCCCTGTATGCCAGGAGATCCCTCGAGCTGCTCCCTCCGGGAGCGGACGCTCTCAAAATGACCTTCCCGGCGAAGCGGGGTTCTCGGTCGCACCGCTGGATGGCCGGCCGTGCTGCGCCCCGGGGAGAGACCGCCCGCCTGCTACGGGGCCGGCGAGGCGGGTTGCAGTTGCACCGTCGTCACGAAACTGGCGGGGGAGAAGTCGCGGGATAGGGGGATGGCCGTCACCCGCTGCAGCCGCCCTTCAGGCGGCACTACCATGGCAACGCTGTAGTGCAGGTGCCAGGTGGGCGTGCCGCTGACGTGGGTCCCGTCGAAGCACGTCACGTCCAGTTGTCTGAGCGTCCATTTGGTCGCCACGCCCGCGGTCTCTTCGACCCATGTGGCGCGGATGCTCATGATCTGACCGGCGGCGATGCTCACGGTGCCGGCGCCGACGTTCAGCGTGAGGGCCCCGTGACCGTCGAACTGGGCTCCGATGCCCGCCCCCTCGGCGGCACCGAACTCGACGGTCTTGATCGCTCCCGAGAGCTGAAGGCCTCCACGCAGGGTGATGGTTCCGTACAGATCGTCGGCGGCGGCGACGGTCATCGGAGATACCGGCTCGGGGCCGGCGGGAGCGGGCTTTACGGCTGCGCCCGCATCCGCCATGCCGGCAAGAGGGGCCGCGGGGCCCAGGTCGGCGACGGGCTCGGCGGAGGCGGGCGCCGCCGTTGCCGGGAGCGAGGCATCCGCAGCGCCGGGCGCGTCGGTGGGCTGGACCGCGCCGGCCGGCCACTCGTCACCGATGAGCACGCTGTGGATGAGGGCATCCGGTGTGAAACCCGCCTCCGTGGGCTGAACGGTACTCACCCGCTGGATCTCGTCATCGTCGGTGAGGATCCGTGCCGTAGTCCCGTGCAAGAGCCAGGTGGGCTTGCCCGACAGCTTCTGTCCGTCGCGCCTGGTGAGGCTGATGCTTGCGATCTCCCAGGAGGGGTTCTCCGCACCGCCGCCCTGAACCCACTCGGCCTCGATCAGCGCCAGGTCCCCGCCGGCGACCGTCACTTGCCGCCCCTCCACTTCCAGGCAGATGGAGCCCAGGTCCGGACGCAGTGTGCCGATACCGGCGCCCACAACCACGCCGAACTCGGCCAGCATGATCGTGCCCGTCAGCGTCTCCCCGCCACGCAGGGTGACGGTGCCACGCAACTGCTCTCCCGCGGGCTGTGCCCACACCGAGCAGACGGACAGGATCGCGATCAGAAGGCAGGGGCCGATGTGGCGATAGGTCATGTCGTCTCACTTCCAGTTCAGACCGACATCCCCGGCAACCGCGGGATAGAGAGCACGAATGGCGCCGCCGGTTGCGGCGTGCGGAAGGCCCTGCTCGATGGCGGGCCAGCGTCACGTGACCGGCCGGAACACGGTACTCACTGCGGCATCGTACATTGGGTTGCCGGGCGCGCAGTGGCCTCCGCAGTTGCAGACATAGCCTTCGGGGCCGCCGCGCAGCCGGCCGTGGAAAGCCGCCCACATCTCCCCGGGCTCCAGACAGAGGGCCACATGGGTCTCCGGGCGTACCCGGCGGATCTCCTGCAGACAATGCTGGAACATCACGTAGCGGGCCTCGAACGGAATGGTCTGCGCCCCGCAGCGCACGTCACGCTCGCCGATGAAGGGCGCCACCGCTTCCATCGCCGCCACGAACTGCGGGTCGAACAGGTCCATTTTCATGCGTTGGCGGGCCGCATCGTGAGACATCCAGCCGAAGGCGCACAGCGAGATGATGTCCGGCTGCGCGCGGGTACACAGCTTCTCAATCAGGTCGCTGCACTCCTCCCGCCAGTTTCGTACCGGTACCAGCGGGGAGAAGCGGTATCTGACGATGTAGCCGGCCTCGCGGCACCGGCGACCGGCCTCGATCCGCTGATCCATACTCGCCGTGCGCTCTTCCATCTGCTCGCACTGCGTGTGCGGCCCGATGCTCCACTGCAGGATGGTCTTGCCCCGGTGGTCCAGGTTCAGCAGGTGCTCGCAGTTGTCGCTCTTGCCGATGTAGATCTCAAGGTAGCGATCGGGCTTGCGGGCGAAATAGTCCACCAGCCTGGCAGACAAGCCATACTCGGGCTCGAAGCACGACACATCCGACCGGTTATCCCACTTGAACAACCGCTGCTCTCCGGCGATGTCCATCCAGCCGTCCAGTTGCTCTACGTATTCGTCCACATTCACCAGCATGCGGATGACGTTGCCCATGCCACAGTAGTCGCAGCGGAAGGGACAGCCGGTGATGGAGTGCAGTTGGTACGCCGACTGGCAGATCACCCCTCCGCGCTGCTTTCTCCACCACGGCTCGCCGTCGGGACGGAACCAGAAGAAGTCGTGGCCCAGCAGGTCATTGACGCGCAACTGCGGCAGAGCTTCGGCCCGTTTCTTCATCTGCTCCGGGCTGAGCCCGAACTTGCCGGTCGTCAGGACCAGTTCGGGGTCTCGACGCTCCTGCGGCGGCACCATCCCCCAGGCCGGGAACCTGCCCCAGTCCCGTTCGGGGACGATTTGGGCGAGCTGTTCCTCGGTGACAATCTCCGGCTCGGCCGATGAGATGGCCTCGCAGATGCGCCGCACCGTCGCGGCGCCGGACGGGCTCTTCAGGGCATCGGTCGTGACATAGACGTGCGCGGGCGACATCGATAGCATGGGCGCGTTCCGGCTCCCGGATCGGTATGGTGTCTACTCTCCGGCGAGCCGTTTCGCCCCACGACCTCCTTCGACCTGCCCCCGTCCGGCAGGCCTCGCTCCTCACTACAAGAACCCCCGGCGTCGCCTATTGTTTCAGGGTTCCGCGCGCCTGCGACCCGTGGGGCGAGGCCGCACTTGCGCTGCACGCCTTGATACAGGGCTCGGCGCGACGGTCCCGGACGCCTGTTTCGCCTCCCGATTCAGGCCGAAACAACCGCGAAACATCATCCCGCTAAGCTACATGCCAGGAGAAGTGCTAACCCGTGAGACCGACCGGCCTGGAGGGCTACAATGGACGATGCCAAGCGATTTGTGCTCGAAGCCGCCAAGGAGCAGGACGTCAAGTTCATCCGCCTGTGGTTCACCGACATACTGGGATACCTGAAGAGCTTTGCCATCACCAACGATGAGCTGGAGACGGCTCTGGAGGATGGCATGGGTTTTGACGGCTCGTCGATCGAGGGCTTCGCCCGCATCGACGAGAGCGACATGATGGCGGTGCCGGACCCCAATACCTGGCAGCTCGTGCCCTGGCGCCCCACGGAGGGCGGCCGCGTTGCCAGGCTGTTTTGCGACATCGTCAAGCCCACCGGCGAGCCGTACGTCGGCGACCCGCGCTACGTGCTGCGCCGAATGCTGGAGAAGGCCAAAGCGAAGGGGTATACCTTCAACGTCGGCCCGGAGCTGGAGTACTTCTACTTCGCCTCCGACACCAACCCCGAGGTACTCGACCGCGCCGGGTACTTCGACCTCGTCCCGGCGGACGTCTCCACCGACCTGCGGAGAGAGACCGTACTGGCCCTCGAGGCCATGGGCATCGCCGTGGAGTACTCCCACCACGAGGTGGCGCCCAGCCAGCATGAGATCGACATGCGCTACACAGATGCCCTCACCATGGCGGATCAGGCCATGACCTTCCGGCTCGTGGTCAAGGAGATCGCCCGGCTGCACAATGTGTACGCCACCTTCATGCCCAAGCCGCTCTCCGGCGAGAACGGCAGCGGCATGCACACCCATCAGTCCCTGTTCGAGGGCGAGCGCAATGCCTTCTTCGACGCCAATGACCCCTTGAACCTGTCCCACACCGCGCGGTGCTACATCGCCGGCCTGATGAAGTATGCCCCCGAGTTCACCCTGGTGACCAACCAGTGGGTGAACTCCTACAAGCGTCTGGTGCCGGGCTTCGAGGCTCCGGTGTACATCTCCTGGGCCCGGCGCAACCGCTCGGACATGATCCGCGTGCCGGAGTACAAGCCCGGCAAGGAGAAGGCCACACGGGTGGAGTTCCGCGCCCCCGACCCGGCCTGCAATCCCTATCTCGCCTTCGCCGTCATGCTGGGTGCAGGTCTCAAGGGCATCGAGGAAGACGTGGAGTGCTGCGAGGCCGTGGAGGAGAACGTCTACGAGATGTCCAGCGAGCAGCGAGATACTCGGGGCATTGCCAGTCTGCCCGGGAGCCTGGAGCACGCCATGCAAGTGGCGCAAGACAGCGATTTCCTGCGCGAGTGTCTCGGCGAGCACGTACACAGCAAGCTCATCGAGAACAAGCGTATCGAGTGCGACAAGTACCGCCAGGTCGTGCATCAGTACGAGATCGACACCTACCTGCCGGTCCTGTAGCCGGTCCCACACCGGCGCGAGCAACCCTCTTGGGAAGGGCCCCCAGGCCCGGCGGAGAAGCCGGGCCTGTCGTGATGATGTCATCCTGAGCGTCAATCTCGCGCAGCGAGATAGCGAAGGATCTCGCTTTGTCCCGCGGGATTCCTCGAGCCGCTCTTACCGGGAGCGGACGCTCTCGGAATGACGCGTCCATGCGAACGTGGGCTTTGCGTCCGGACCTGTAGCACAGTGGCAAGACAGACCTCGGGGCTGCGCGGCATGCCGTTGCCGCGCGGCCCCCGGTGCAGGGGCACCATGGCCCGGCACGGGCGCGCTCGGCGTTCCGGGCCGCGCGCCCGGTGCCTATCCCTGTGGCGTCCGGCTCTCCCTCTCCCCCACCGTCTCGGCCAGTTCCTTCAGCCGCGCCTGAGAGTGCTCAAACAACATGCGATAGGAAGTGCAGAAGTAGTTGGGCCTCCCGGCGTCCGGCGCCGCGCCCGGTCGGTGGCGTTGGCAGCCGCCGTAACATAGCGAGAGCCAGGGGCACCTCCGACATGCCTCACCACATGCGCCGCTCTTGGCCTCCCTGAAGGCCTGGAACTTGGGCGACAGGGCGATATCGGCAAGCGGCGTCTCCATCAGGTTCCCCAGCAGCCATTGGGGCTCGACGAAGAAGTCGCACGGGTACACATCGCCGTTGTGCTCGACAAGCAGATAGTCCCCGCAATGGGCGCGGAAGATGCAGGTGGGTGCAGGGGCGCCGATGTAGGCGGCAAGCAGGTCGTTGAAGGTGCGGCAGTAGACCGAAGGGACCTCTTCCTCGGCCCAGCGGTCGAAAGCGTCGCACAGGAACCCACCGTACTGCTCCGGAGTGCAGGAGAAGTGGGCCGGCCGGTCCGTGCCCGGCTCGAACTCGACGCAGGGGATGAACTGCAGATAGCGCAGGCCGTGGGCCATGAAGAAGTCCCAGATCTCGTGGGCCCTGCCGGCGGAGTAGGCGGTGACCATGCACAGGATGTTGAACTCCACGCCGTTTCGCTCCAGCGTGGCGGCCGCCCGCATCACCTGCTCGAAGCTGCCCTTTCCCCGAGCGTCGTGGCGATAGTGGTTGTGAATCTCCTCGGGGCCGTCGAGGCTGAGGCCGACGAGGAAGTTGTACCGTGCAAACAGCCGCGCCCACTCGTCGTCGATCAGCACCCCATTGGTCTGGAAGCCATTGGCGATGGCCTGTCCCGGGCGGGCCTTCTGCGCCTGCACGGCGACGACGCGGCGGAAGAACTCCACGCCCAGGGTGGTGGGCTCCCCGCCCTGCCAGCCGAAGGAGGGGTTGGGGCCGGCCATCTGCATGTAGTCGCCGATGAGCCGGTGCAGGACCTCCCGGGGCATGGCATGGCGCTTGCTTCGTGGGTACAGCTCTCGCTTCGGCAGGTAGAAGCAGTACTCGCAGCGCAGATTGCAGTCGGCGGAAGCGGCCTTCACGAGGAGGCCGAGGCGTTGGAGGTCTTGCTGTTGCTCGGGTGTCATGCCGCAGGGGTTCCCCATCGGAGGCAGGGCGCCCTCCGCTGCGAGCGAACATCGCAGACGGGGCGACGGGGGAGCACGGGCAGTAGCAGGCGAAGAAGATCGGAGATAGGGGACGGCGCGGGAGGATGGGATAAGCGATCCTCGGTGCCGGCACTGCGGGGTGGCGGCCCGGCTTGACAGTGGCCCCGGCGGCCGCGCCACCGCGGCGGTCCGGGTCGGTTGCGGATGGCATCCAGGTATTCGCCGTGCACTCCCATAGCTCGCTATTCCGCCTTTCCCGTGAGCCACTATACGTTGCCAAAGAGCCTGTGCGCACCGTACGTTGCGCGCGCTCAGGCCTCGCCGACACGATGTTTGCGCGCGGCAAGGCCGGGAGCGTAACAGGATGCTTGACTCCCCGGCAACCTGTGCTATAATTCGCCTCACGGGGCGACCGGGTTTGCCGGCGCCCTGTGTTGTGTTTATACGGCCTATCGGGCCACATCGCTTAGCCGCAGTTGGTGAACTGGGGCGAACCCTAGTGGGAGGTGGGTGTTTTGGCAGACCTCAATCTTGTTGCGCTGACAGGCTTCGCAACACGGGATGCCACCTTGCGCCAGAAGTCATCGGGACAAGTGAAGGCGGAGTTCAGCTTCGAGGTTGATCGCCCCTTCTACCGTGCCACCGGAGAGCCGGTCTCGGACCTGTTCCTCGTCGACGTGTGGGAAGAGCTGGGGCGGTGGGCTGTCGACAACATCCGGGAGGGCACGCGCCTCCTCGTTGTCGGGACCCTCAACAAGGAGAGCTACAGCACCCGCGGCGGTCGCGAGCACCTCACGATCGTCAAGGCCAAGTACATCCGCCCCCTGGACGAAGGCCTGCTGGACGGCGAAGTGGACGTCGAGGAGATGAAACGCGACTGCTGGGAGCGGGGCATGCTGCTCACCACGGTCGAGCTTCTGGAAGGCGCACTGCGCAATGGGGATGGAGCGTCGGACGAGGAGTACGGTAGCGATACCGACTTCTGATCTCATCGATACCCGGCATCCTGACGGCCGCCACTCTTCGGAGTAGGCGGCCGTTGCGTTTTGCGGTACAATGGCGACGGCGGGGGACCGGAGGCAAAGGGGAAAGGCCGGGGGCCAGGGAACGACGGACGGCAGTGACAGACGGCGAGGGGCCCCCCATCAGGGCGGCAGGCATCGTCTCCATCCCCTCTTCCGCCTCCACCTCAGGGATTGATCGCGCCGTCACCTCAGGCATTGACTACGCAATGACCTCACACGATTCGGCCGCTGTCGTCTTCTGCGCCTTCAACACCGCGGGCCTGCGCGGGCGCGTGCTGGAGGCGTTTCGTCCCGATCGAGCGCCCTGCGAATGGTCGCTGCCCCGTCGCGATGCCGAGACGAAAGTGACCGAGGCGCTCAGGGACTTCGTGGGCTATTGCGGCGACGCCCCTCTGGTCACGCTGGATGCCGAGAAGATCGCCGAGCTGCTCAGCCGCCCGGAGATGCTGGCCCTCGCCGCCCCCCAACTGCGGTCCATGCGTGACCTGCGCCTGCTGGCGCGCATCTTCCTCCCACTTGAGGAAGGGTGCGGCGGACGGTCACGCAGCCGGCGCCGGAGCGAGGCCGGCCCGTCGGCGAGCATCGAGGAGATGCAGAAGCTCTATGCCCGCGTGATCGAGGCGGTTCAGCAGGCTCCGGAGGAGCTCCTGGCGGTGTTGCAGGCATTGCTCTCCGAACACCCGAGCTTCTCCTGGCTACCGTGGCCCGCGGAGCGGGCGGATGCCACCGCGGTGCTACGAATCTCGGCGGCCCTACCGGGCAAGCCCCCGGCGCGCAACAGGGAGAGCAGCGCCGAGCGCGTACGCGGCGATCTGCTCGACGTGTCCCGGGACATCCTCGCCCCCACCGGAGCCGTGGCCAGGTTGCTGCCGGGGTACGAGCACCGCGAGGGCCAGGTGCAGATGGCGGTGGAGGTGGCCCGGGCCCTGCGAGACGAGCAGTTCCTCCTTGTGGAGGCCGGCACGGGTGTGGGCAAGTCGCTGGCGTACCTGGTGCCGGCGATTCTGTGGGCGCGCGAGCAGGGGGAGCCCGTGGTGGTGTCCACCAACACCAAGAACCTCCAGGAGCAGCTCATCGACAAGGACCTGCCGCTGCTGCGCGAGGCGCTCCCGGTGAGCTTCGAGGCCGCGCTACTCAAGGGGCGCGGCAACTACCCCTGCGTGCGGGCCCTGATCACGCAGATGGTGGACGCCACACAGTCGCTGTTCCGGGATGCGTGCCTGGCCGCCGGGTTCCTGTGCTCGTGGCTGGTGCAGTCCTACACGGGCGACCTGGAAGAAGTCCCCGCTTCGGCCTACGAGGAGCTACCGGAACTGACGCAGCTCGTCTCTCGGGTGCGCTCTCAGGGCGACGCCTGTCTGGGGCAGGTGTGCTCGCACAACGGCAAGTGTCCGGTGGAGCGTGCCCGAGGCTTCGCGCGCCGGGCGGATGTAGTGGTGGCCAACCACGCCCTGACCTTCGCCGACTCGCGGGCGGCGGTACTGCCCAAGTACAGTCGCCTGATCTTCGATGAGGCTCAGAACGTCGAGACCGTGGCCACCGACGGTCTGAGCCTGGAGTGCTCGGCGTACGGGTTCAGCCAATTGGCCCGGGCGCTGAGCGGCGACCCCTCGAGCTTCGCCGGACTGATGGCGCGGCGCCTGGACGAGTTGGGCGACGGGCCGGGGGTGTCCGCGGCCAGGGACACCCTGGAGCAGTTGCCGACGCTCGTAGACGAGCTTCTGGGTGTGGTGGGGAGCTTCGGCGACGCTGTGGGTGAGTTCTGCCGTGATGCCGGCAATGATCGCCGCGCCGATGGCGAGCGCGCCTCGGTGCGCCTTACGGAGGCCGCGCGGCGCCGGCCGGGGTGGGACGAGTGCGCCGCTCTGGGCGCCGCCGCGGTGGACAAGGCCCAGGAGGTCAGGAGACTCGTCTCGCTGTTTGTGGCCGGACTGGCGGAGATCGACAAGAGCGCGCGGCCGGGCAGCGAGGGCATGGATGCCGACGCCCAGGCCATGCTGTCGCGGGTCGAGGGTGCCATCGAGGCACTGGCCACCGTCATGGACCCCGGCCAGGACAATGCCCGGTACGTTACATGGGCCGAGGTGTCCTCCCGCGGCCGCCGGGGGCCGTCCTGGAAGCTGCAGGCCGCCCCGGTGGACGTGGGGCCCGTCCTGGACGAGGCCGTCTATCGCGAGAAGGCCTCGATTATCTTCGCCTCAGATCGGAAGAGCGTCGTGTAGGGAAAGAGTGTAGGATAGGGTGT